>JACMMS010000004.1 GCA_014378915.1 Methylophilaceae bacterium | reverse complement strand
GTCATTGGATCAAATCATTGAATGGCGGGGCGCACCAACGGCCATTCACTGTGATAACGGTCCTGAGTACGTCAGTGCCACTAGAGCGGAGTGGGCTAAAAAGCGCGGCATCAGGATTAATTTCATTCAACCTGGCAATCCACAACAGAGTGCTTATGTGGAACGATATAACAGAACGGTGAGATATGATTGGCTCGCGCATCACTTGTTTGAAAGCGTTGCAGAGGTGCAGCAATTTGCAACACAGTGGCTATGGACATACAATCACGAACGGCCCAATATGGCGTTGGGTGGCATGACCCCGAGGCAAAAGTTAGCCTTGGCAGCCTAGTTTCTACTTTTAGCTGCAATTAATAATGGGGGGATTACCGAAAGTGGTAATGATATACAATTAATACATAGTGTAATTTGCCTGTGTGAAGAGAAATATAATGAGGCTCTGGTCTTTCTAGCTCCATTAACAAATCAAAATAATTTAAATTCTATTCTACTTTCTGGTTATGCCAATAGCTTTTGTGGGAATATTACAGATGCGGTTGGTTACTTTGGACGAACAGTCGATATTTTATCTGCATAAGAATTTTGTGCGAAAACGCAATTCAGTCTAGGTTGCATACTTTACATCAGGGGGTATCCTTGGATATTGTTATTTTGAAAATATATATTAAAATCAATGCGTTAAGTGCACTTGCAGCTTATGGGTAAATTCAATAAGATACTTGCAGTTTATGAGGGTATTTACTTACAACTTATGGTGTTAGGCATTTAGGTAACTAATTGATTTTAGATGATTGTTGATTGCAGCTTATGGTTTAACCCACATGAACAACCGCTTGAGTTAAAGCAAGAGTTTGAATGGGTAAGCACACCTGCAAGTGTTTTTTAAATCGTCAGAAGAATTAAATCAAGCAAGAAATAAATCAAGCAAGAAATAAAAAACACTACATTTCTCACCAGCTATTGTGCCAGGCACAGTCGCCATGTTGATTGATCAAACACAAGAAAAAAAATGCGCTTGTACTGGCCTCTTTACATGATGTAGACCATTGGTACTGAACGAGATTTGATGCGCCCATACAAAAGGACGGCAGCATAATATTGCAGTTTGATGGTTTGCTGATTCATGCCAATGTTTATTTGAATAATCAGCTGATTCTTGTATCGCATAATGCATTTCATCCACATGATTTTGACATCAGCAATAAAATTGGGGCAAAAAATGAGCTCTCTATTTTGCTTTAAAGCATTAACTCCACTATTAAATGCAAAATATGCGCGCACTAAATTTAGTACGCGATTAATCATTACGAGGCACTTGCGTTTTATTTGCACGCCTATTTTAGGATATACCCCTGGCATTAGCGCCTCCACAAAAGCAATAGGCCCTTATCGTCCAATACGTCTGATTACTCAGCTAAAAATTCAAATCGAATCAAATTTAATCAGTACCCAACTAGTTGGTAGTAGCACAGGTGCAATTTCAATTAATGTTGCACTATAAAACCGCACACCCCATTTCGGAAGCTAATAGTCTCGCAGCGCATGTGATTGTTTTTGATGAAGATAATGGCGAGTCAGTCAAACGTATTTCACTTCATACTATGCAGGATGCTTCTGGATTACTACATCTTAACGCTCAATTTGTAGTACCTAATATTAGCGCCTATTGGTCACATACGTATGCCCAAGCTAAGCGCTATCTGATTAGCATAGAATTTGTCATTGCCAACGAATTAACACATATCAAATTAGGGCAGTTTGGCTTCAAACGCATCACGCGTTTTAACCCTAATAATTTTTTACTTTCTATTAATGGTGACGCCTTATTTTTGCGTGGGGCATGTTGGTCACCATTAAACTCCACAAGCTTGCTAGTTGTGGAAGAAATGCTGCGCGTACCAGGTAATATGCTGTATGCAAGTAATGCCTTTTATGCGATATGTGACAAACTACACATTTTAATTCTTCAAGATTTTGCATTTGCTAATTTTGATTATCCAGATTCTGGTGAAGCATTTATTGCGAGCATTCAACAAGAGGCGACCACATTTTTATCTAAACATAGCGCTAGACCCTGCTTAATAGTATTGGCTGGTAATAGCGAAGTTGCACAGCAGGCAAATACGATGGGCTTAAATCTTGATCAACTCAAAAAAAAGATTTTTGATGAATACTTAGCTGATATAGCTGCAAAATTTTGACCGCATATTCCTTATGTGCACTTCAGTCCTAGCAACGATTGCATTCCATTTCATAGCGGTAATAGCCCCTCGCATTATTACGGCGTAGGCGGTTATCGCCGTCGTTTTGATGATGCGCGACTCTTTAAAGGCACTTTTGCGTTAGAGTGTTTAGCTTTTTCGCATGTGCCAGAAGACCAAAGCTTACGTACTTTTTATAACGGTGAAGTGATTCCACCACTCCACCCTTTATGGAAAGAAGGCGTTGTACGCGATGTAGGGTCAGGCTGGGATTTTTCCGACATTACTGATTTTTACGTCGAGCAACTATTTGATATTAATGTCGCACAGCTTCGCGCTACCGACCAACAACGGTATCTCAATTACTGTCGTGATGCCACCGCAGAAACAGTGGAACGTACACTTTCTATATTCCGCTCAAACTCTGCTCAAGGTCGCGCCGCTTTAGTTTGGGGCTTGCACTACTTTAAACCAGATTCTGGCTGGGGGTATATCGACACTTTAAGACAACCAAAATCCGCAATTTATGCCTTGGCTCGCATAGCGCAGCCTGCCACTATTTTATTTGTAAATGAAGGCTTAGAAGGTTTAGCCATATATTGTGCACATGATGGGGCTGCCGCATTAAATGCCACTTTAAGCTTTAGCTTAGTCACGGCAAAAGCACAACTCTTTGAACATAAAGTGCAGGCTGTAAGTTTACCTCCACAAAGTATCAGCCGTTTTAGCGTCGATTTTTTCCTAAATCGCTTTGTAGATTCCAGTTACGCCTATCGTTTTGACCTCACGCTTTTACCAGTTGCGTAGCAAAATTAGTCGCAGAAAATGGTAAGGTTTTAGCACAAAAAATATATGCTGATGCTAGCGTCACCCATACAATCACTCATAATATTGGCTTAAAAGCTATAGTGGTAGCAATTGATGATGGGCAATATCATTTAACCGTTTCAGCCCAGCAACCCGCTTTCTACGTGGTAATTGATATGCCAGCATTTAAGCTGAGCGATAACTACTTTCATGTGTCACCAGACTTTGATAAAACCATTGTATAAAGTGCTCAATCTACAAAAATAGCGCCACATGGCAGAGTTGGAGGCTTAAATACAAAAACTAGTATCCCAGTTCAAATGGGCCAATTAATCATGTCTAGCTCTTTTACTAAAACCTTGAAACTATCTAAAGCTGATTGGCGCAAGCAAAGAAGCAAAGCGTTTTTTTATAATCATCATATCAAAGTAAAAGTCAGTGAATTGCACATCAATAGTATTGATAGTAATCACGTCAATATTAGTTTTAAACAGGATTTTAAATCTGATGAGTTTTCTGATGTGATTAAGAAAAAAAGGATGGCAAAAAATTAATGGTGTATGGTTAATTGCAAGTGAGACCAATCAATAAAGCGGCGCTAGTGAATAAGCCGCGTAATTTAATCAAACACGGGCAAGCTGCCCCATTTAACTTCTGCTAAACATGGCGCGGGTATTAATTTTTTTAACGTAGAAAAATTTTCTTGATAGGCGACCATTTCACCATTCACTTGATTTGCAACCCAGCCAGCTAAATACAAGCCATAAGCTTGAATGGCTTGCACGGTCAGCAGCGCATGGTTAATGCAACCTAAGCGCATGCCCACTACTAAAATCACAGGTAAATTAAGTTTTACGGCTAAATCTGCCATGCTTTTATATTGAGGTTGATTAAGATTAAGCGGCACACAGAAACCACCAGCACCTTCTACAATGACAATTTCTGCCATCTGTGAAAGCTGCTGATAAGCCTGCCAAATTACATCAATTTCAATAGTAGCGCCTGATTTTTGTGCGGCTATGTGCGGTGCAATAGCCAATTCAAATGCATAAGGCGTAATGATGTGTAGTGGAGCAGTGACATTACTTGCTGCAGTCAATTGCGTTACATCTTCGTTGACTAAGATGTCAGCCTGATTTGTATAACCAGCCGCAATTGGCTTCATACCTATAGTTTTGACACCCGCTTGCACGAAATGACGAACCAACCCCGCTGCAATGTAAGTTTTACCAACATCTGTATCTGTACCTGTAATAAAGTAAGATTGCTTTTGCATACGAATTAAGTATACGGCTATCTAGCGCGAAAAGTGATGGGGGATATACCATCAATAGACTTTTGTTTTGACGCTGATTTGCTCGCATTTACCCAGGCATGACCATAAACCACTTCAAATGTAGCGGGCAGTTTTCCATCTTGTCTGAACTTTTCGTAGTTCTCAGATAGTTTTGTTAAAAAACCTTTGCCCTGTAAACCACGTACACGGCCGTATGCCGCATTGTGTGCGCCTATAGCTTTTAGATCGCGCATTACATCTTTTACATCATCGTAAGTGAGTGTGTAGCGCTCAACATCTAATACTGGCGCGCTGAAACCAGCGCGGACTAAAGCATCGCCAATATCATGCATATCAATAAAACGGCTAACGCTGACATGTTCACCGTTAATATGCGTCGCTAGACGAAGTTCTTTCAGCGTGTCTGGGCCAAAAGTGCTAAACATAAATAAACCTTCTGGTTGCAATACACGCTGTGCTTCGTTAAAGACTAAATCTAAATCATTACACCATTGCACAGCAAGATTAGACCAAAGCAAGCCTATGCTGTTATCCGCAACTGGTAGATGCTCAATGTCCGCACATATATACTGTTGCTGACTCATCCCAAGTAGTTTTTTTGCTTTTTGTAAGGGCGACGATACCTGTGCTTTTTTAAGCATCCCCATCGCAATATCTAGCGATATTACTTGAGATTTCTTAAAGTTTTTGACTAAAGCTAAACTTGCATGGCCAGTACCACAGCCCATATCCAATATGTTTTTTGGTGTGATTTTGACTAAATCCAAACGGCTGAGCATTTCTTCACGTACTGTTTTTTGCAGTATTGCGGCTGCATCATAACTCTTAGCAGCACGGTCAAACGAGGCTCGCACGCGTGCTTTATCCATATGATAATTATCATCTGGCATGGGGGTATGATTTGGCTGAATACTGACTTGGCTCATGGATTTAATGTTTTGATAACTAATGAATTTTACTATTGCTGTTCTGGCTCTAAAAATTGCGTTAGCGCCGCTATAAATTGAGTTTGATGTGATAAAAATGGCGCATGTGACGCCCCCGCAATCACACGCAAAAAACCTAGTGGTAGGTTTTGCGACATCCAATGCGCGGCTTGCAAAGGTGCTAAGGTATCGCGATCACCGTGAATCAATAGCGTTGGCTTTCTAATATTAGCGACTTCATCGCGTAAATCACTATCCAGCAACACTTTTAAAGCACCCTGCAAAGTGGCTTGAGTAGGCGCAGGCTTATTAGCCAACGCAGTACGCAATTGGCGCACGGTGCTACGTGCATCACTGGCGCCCATACATTGCAAAGTTAAAAATTGCAAAATAGTAGCCTGATAGTTTTCATTTACTCCGCGCGCAAAATCATCAAATGCAGCGGGATTTACGCCATACTGCCACCCTGCATGGTTAACAAAACAAGGTGTAGAACCAACCAGCACTAATCTTCTAATGCGGTCTGGTTGCAATATGGCAATACGCTGTGCCACTAGGCCACCTAAAGACCAACCCAGAACGTTTGCCTTGCCAGGAATATTCTCACCTACTGTATCAGCCAACGCATGTAAGTTAAATGGCTCTATGGGCCGGCTAGCGCCCATGCCTGGCAAATCGACTAAGTGTAGCGTAAAAATTTTAGATAGCGGCTTAATGAGTGGCGCAAATACAGCGCTGCTCATTCCCCAGCCGTGAATTAGTACTAAATTCGGCGCTGAACCAGTTCCTATAATTTCTACATGCGCACTCATACAGTTACCTCAAGTAAATCGCGCTCTGCTTGATGCAATGCTAGCGCCAGCTTTTCTATATCTTGCAAACTGTGCGCCGCAGTGAGCGAAATACGCAATCTGGCTGTACCTGTTGGAACAGTCGGTGGGCGAATAGCTGGTACTAAAATTCCCAATTTAAGCAAATACTCACTTAGCTGGATTGCCGCGTTATTGCCGCCTATCAGCAAGGGTTGTATGGCAGAGTTTGACGGCAATAATTGCCAGTTTTTTAATGTTAAAGATTGCTTTAATGCAGCAATCAAGTTGTTCAAATGTGCACGCAATGCATCGCCATTTTTAATAATAGCGAGCGATTTTGATAATGTGTGTGCAAGCGCTGGTGGTGATGCTGTGGTGTAAATATGCGTACGCGCTTTTTGCTTAAGGTAATCAATAATAACTTGGTCTCCCGCTACAAAAGCGCCTGATACACCAGCCGCTTTACCTAATGTTGCCATATAAATAATCCGTGGCGAACTTAATTTAAAGTGGTTTAAAGCACCGCATCCATTTTCACCCAGCATGCCAAAACCATGAGCATCATCCACTAAACAATAAGCATCATATTGCTCGCATAATCCTAATATTTTATCTAACGGCGCAATATCGCCATCCATACTAAATACTGCATCAGTCACCATTAACTTACGCGCATTTGGATTGGAAAAATTCACGTTTTTAAGCAATGATTCCAACGCTTCCATGTCATTATGTGCATAACGCTGCAAATTTGCACGCGACAAAACACCTGCATCATTGAGTGATGCGTGATTTAACTTATCAGAAAAAATCACGTCACTACGCCCTACAAAACTAGTAACTACTCCTATGTTCGCCATGTATCCTGTAGAGAACAAAATCGCATCATCCAATCCCACAAACTCAGCTAATTCGCGCTCAAGGGTATCGTGAAATTGATGATGTCCTGTGACCATATGTGATGCGCCGCTACCAACACCCGAGTCATCAATACCTTGATGCATAGCGAGCTTAAGCAAAGGATGATTGGCTAAACCGAGATAATCGTTGCTACAAAACGACAGCACACGATGATTATCTACCAACACATGTGCAGATTGCGCACTTTGCAAAAGCCTCTGGTGGCGGATTAAGCCATCTGCAGCTCGTTGCTCTAACTCGGCTTTTAGATTAGCAATCACTGATTAAATGCGTTCTTACAACGGGTGAATACCAAGTTTTGCAAACAGTTTCTTGTCTGTTGCAGCTTCTGGATTAGCGGTTGTCAGTAATTTTTCACCATAAAAAATCGAGTTTGCACCTGCTACAAAACACAATGCTTGTATGCCTTCATGCATACTTTGGCGACCTGCTGACAAACGCACAAAGCTTTGCGGCATGGTAATACGTGCTGCAGCAATCGTGCGTACAAATTCAATAGGGTCTAGCTCTTCAGTGCCATTAAGCGGCGTACCTTCAACCTGCGTAAGCAAATTAATCGGCACGCTTTCTGGTGGACGTTCCATATTCGCCAACTGCGCCAACAAACCAGCACGTTGATTACGCGATTCCCCCATACCAATAATACCGCCGCTACATATATAAATATCAGCGCTGCGCACACGACCTAAAGTATCTAAGCGGTCTTGATAAGTGCGAGTGGTAATGACATCACCATAAAATTCTGGTGCTGTATCTAAATTATGATTGTAATAATCTAGACCAGCCTCTTTTAGTTGCTCGGCCTGGCCTTCTTTTAGCATACCTAAAGTTGCACATGTTTCTAAGCCCATCGCTTTTACTTCAGCAATCATTTTAAGCACTGGGTCTAAATCGCGTTGTTTAGGGCCGCGCCAAGCGGCGCCCATACAGAAACGGCTTGCACCATTATTTTTAGCTTCATTCGCAGCAGCCAGAACGTCTTCTAGCTTCATTAATGGCTCGTCTTCCACCTCAGTATGGTAACGTGCAGCTTGTGGACAGTAGCCACAATCTTCACTGCAACCACCTGTTTTAATTGATAATAAAGTACTGATTTGTACTGCATTTGGGTCAAAATTTTCGCGATGTACGGTTTGTGCACGATGAATTAAATCACTAAATGGTAGTTCAAACAGTGCAGCTATTTCTGCCACACTCCAACGATCTAGATTCACATTCTCATTTAAATGCTTTGCTTTAATAGGTATACTTTTTAAACCATTTTTTAGGTCTTGTGTATCAATCACCACTTCTAACATGTACCATCTCCCTCATCATTTTTTAATTGTACTTTTAAATATAATTAAATGCTTAACTCACTAACTTAGGTAAAATTATACGCCGTAAAGTGAAATTCAAGCAAATACTAAACAACTGCTTAAATCATAATCACTTGTTATTTAAGACAGCATTTAAACAAAGCTGCCTGTTATGCAAATCACGCATGGTGGCAACGTTGGCTTATGCAGTGGTTGCCAAAAGACCTGCTCTGGCACAAAAATCCCCATTGCCCGCAATGTGGATTGCTATGGTTAACCAATCTAACTTGCGGCCATTCCTTAAAATCTCCACCAGAGTTTGATGCTACGCAATCGCTAATTACCTATAATTTTCCATTAGCGGCATTACTACAACCCTATAAATACGGCAGCATGCTAAATTTAAGCCATAGCTTTGCCGATTTAATGACAGAGTATTTATTGCTCAATGACATTAAAGCCAAAAATATCGATTTAATCATCGCTATGCCCATGCGCCACAACGCTTGCAAGAACGTGGCTTTAATCAAGCATTAGAAATCGCCAAGTTAATATTCAAAAAATTGGACATTCCTTTAGATTACTCATCTTGCATACGTGAAAAACTCACCCCACCACAAGCCAGCCTTCCACTCAAAAAGCGCGTAAAAAATATTCGTTGAGTATTTAGCATAAAGGAAACGCATCAACAAAACTTAAAATGTCTAAAAATCATGCTGATTGATGATGTAATGCCGACAGGAGCCAGCTTCAATGAACTCTCTAAAACCCTCAAAAAAGCGGGTGCAAGTCATGTAGAATGCTGGGTAATTACAAGAACCTTACCTAAATAAAGCCATCTTATAAAATATGTTCCATATCGTATTATTTGAACCCGAAATTCCGCCTAACACAGGTAACATAATCAGGTTGTGCGCCAATACTGGTGCACAATTGCACTTGGTAAAGCCGCTTGGTTTTACATTAGAAGACAAACAACTGAAGCGTGCTGGCTTAGATTATCATGAATTTGCGACGCTTAAAGTGTATGAAAATTGGGCAGAATGCAAAGCCATATTAACTGGAAAACGCCTATTTGCTATCACAACCAAAGGCAGCACGGGTTATAGTGAGGTTAGTTTTATGGATGAGGATGTCTTTGTGTTTGGGCCAGAAACTCGTGGTTTACCTGAACAAATTCGTGCAGAGTTTATGCCAGAGAGCCGCGTGCGATTGCCGATGTTACCTGACAGCCGCAGCTTAAATTTATCTAACTCTGCCGCAGTATTATTATATGAAGCTTGGCGGCAAGTTGGTTTTACTCGTGGGATTTAATACGCAAAAAGCTAAAAGGCTTCAGCTTTTTGTTCTCGTCCTAATAAATCCATGACGGCATCGCGCGCTGATTTTCCATGTGATAAAGCTTTATTAACCTCACAGGTGATTGGCATTTCGACGCCGAGTTGCTTGGCCCGACGCATCACCTCGCGCGTGGTATTCACCCCTTCTGCTACATGACCTAAGCCTTGCAAGATATCAGCCAGTGTTTTGCCAGAAGCCAGTTGCAAGCCGACTTCACGGTTGCGTGAATATTGACCTGTACACGTCAGAATTAAATCACCCGCGCCACCTAAGCCCATAAATGTTTCAGCCTTTGCACCTAACGCCAACCCAAAACGTGTGATTTCAGCAAGGCCACGTGTAATTAAAGCGGCACGTGCATTATTACCGAACCCCATTCCATCTGAAATGCCAGCGGCAATGGCCATGACGTTTTTTAATGCGCCACCAACAGACACACCGACCACATCTGTGCTGGTGTATACGCGCAAATTACTTGCATGGATTGAAGCAGCAGCTTCCATTGCAAAACTCTCATCACTCGCAGCAAGTGTTACGGCAGTAGGCAATCCTCTTACTAACTCCGCTGCAAAACTAGGGCCAGATAGTGCGCCCCAACATTGATGGCCACCTAATTCATCCAAAGCCACTTCATGAGGTAATTTAGCAGTAATTGGCTCCAAGCCTTTATGCGCCCAAACAACAGGCAATTGAGAGTTAAGTGCTTTAATATCTTTAAGTATTTGACGAAAGCCTGCAGTAGGCACAACCGACAAAATTAAACTGGCATCTTTTAATGCCGCGCTCAAATCATCTTCAACCTGAAGGTTATCATTAAATGGGAAGTCGCCAAGATACATAGGGTTAGCCCGCGCTTTACGCATGCCAGAAACATGCCCCGCATTACGCGCCCACAATGACACGGGGTGCTGCGTACTAATTTGCATCGCTAATGCAGTACCCCAAGCGCCTGCACCTAATACTACAATTTTAGAGCTTAATAATTTAGCCAACTAGTTTTCACCAATTTGTTATTGATTAGTTTATGCAATCATTAGCGCAGTTTTGCCCTCTACGTGGCAATCTCACTAATTCGCGCCCCAGACGCTCGTATTTAGAATATACCCATTAATGCCGTCACGGTGTCCTACCTTTAGCCATCCATTTTTTGTGCTAGATTCCAATAAATCTAACACAACGTCTTTATCTAAACTGGCCAATAGCGGTGAAGTCTCATCTGCAGCTTGTTTTATTTCCGCATGATTAAGCGTAACAAGCACCGTGCGTTTTGTCGTTAAAGACTTTAAATCGATCCAATTAATACCCCCTTGTTGATCACGTACCTTAAGCCAATCACCCAGATTAACGATAACTTCAACAGGATAACCTTGCCCCACAATATATAATTTATTAGCGTTTACCGAAGGCGCATCTAACATCACAGCTTTGGGAGGAGCAACTGAACGATACTCTAACGCTTGGCAAGTTTGGATAGAAACTGGCGCCAAGAACCCAACAAAAAACACAAATCCCAAGCCATATACAGCAGTATTTTTATGAATGAACTTTTGCGCCATTTTAAAAGTAAAAATTTGGCAATTAGTTGAGTTTTGAATTTGAAGCAGATTGCTCTTTTTGCTGCATGTATAACGCTTCAAAATTAATTGGGTTGAGCAATACAGGTGCAAAACCAGCACGTACGGTTAAGTCAGAAACAGCTTCGCGCGCATAAGGGAACAGAATGTTAGGGCAAGTAATTGCAATAATCATTTCCAAATTTTCTTCTGGTACATTACGCACAGCAAAAATACCTGCTTGTGAAACTTCGATTAAAAAAGCTGTTTTATCGCCAATTTTTGCAGTAACGGTGACTTTTATGGCTACTTCATGAATACCTTCGCCTAATGTTTGAGCTGCATTAGCAAGCTCAATACTAATTTGTGGTGTCTCGCGCTCAGTAAAAATTTGTGGTGCGTTTGGAATCTCTACTGATGCATCTTTAACGTATAGCTTTTCAATGCTAAACGCTGGTGCTGCCGCTTGTCCATTTGCTTGTTCCGTTGCTGTTACTTCATCAATCTCTGCCATGTTGCTTCCTAAAATGTGCGCTGTTGCGCTTAAAGTTGAGGGTTAAGAATCTATACGCTAAATAGTGTGCAATCCTAAATTAATGTTAAATGCTAAGCTCGCTATTCTAATATTTTACGCCAGTGTTATATTCTAGCGACTAATTATGAATTTTTGAAATTTGTGTACTAGCTCCCATGATTACACAAGCAAAGGATCTAGGCCACCCGCTAAATCTAGCGCACGTAAATCATCAAAACCACCAATGTGTTGGTCATTAATAAAAATTTGCGGTACGGTACGGCGGCCTGTTTTCTCTATCATCAAAGCGCGCTGTTCCGGCTCTAAATCAATACGAATTTTATTGATGTCTTTTACGCCTTTGTTAAGTAGCAAGCGCTCAGCGTTGATGCAAAATGGACACACCCCAGTACTGTAGATGATGATATTGGCCATACTATTCTCTTTTAAACTTTGAAATTATGCTGGTTTAACTAATGGTAATTTAGCCTGTGTCCAAGCATTTAAGCCGCCCTGCAAGTTGTTCAATTGTGTAAATTCAAGCTTACGCAATATATTGCAAGCTTTGGATGAGCGCACCCCACCTTGGCAATTCACAATAACTGGCTTGTCTTTATATTTTTGAATTTCTTTGATGCGATTTCCTAACTCTGCCACTGGAATATGCTTAGCGTTACTAATATGTCCAGCTGCAAACTCTGCTTCATCTCGCACATCTAAAATCAATACTTGATTACGATTCATCATTAGAACCGCTTCATTTGGCGTTAAATTTGGTACGCCACTGCTGCCGCCACGATTGAGCATTGGCCATAACAGCATTAATCCAGAACCAATGGCTAATCCAATCAACATTACATTTTGTTTTAAAAATTCCATCTAAATGTCCCTTAATTTTATTCACTTAACACCACTACATTCATTATAATGGATTTACTCTCTTCATCACCTAAGCTGGTTGGCTAAATTATGAATACAACACCTGTTATTTTGCTGATTCTTGATGGTTTTGGTTATCGAGAAGAAATCACCGACAATGCCATTGCCCAAGCGTATAAACCAAATTGGGATAAATTGTGGAATACGCATCCGCACACGCTTATCAACGCATCTGAGCATTATGTTGGTTTGCCAGATGGGCAAATGGGTAACTCTGAAGTTGGGCACCTAAATATTGGGGCTGGGCGTGTCGTTTTTCAAGAGTTTGAGCGCATTAATAACAGCATTGCAAGCGGTGACTTTTTTAAACATGCGCAATTAATCGCAAGCCTGCAAAACCTTAAAGCCACCAATAAAGCTTTACATATCTTCGGTCTTTTATCGGATGGCGGCGTGCATAGTCATCAAGACCATATTCATGCCATGCTAATTATGGCGGCAGAGCAAGGTTTAACTAAAGTTTATATTCATGCGTTTTTAGATGGTCGCGATACACCGCCTATTAGTGCAACGCCTTACATTAACCTACTAGAAGCTGAATGCAAAAAATTAGGTATAGGACAAATCATTTCAGTAAGCGGTCGCTTTTACAGTATGGATCGAGATAAACGCTGGCCACGAGTTGAAGCCGCTTATGCGTTAATTACTGAGGGTATGGGCGAGTATACAGAACCTAGCGCCATTGATGCGTTAAATGCAGCTTACGCACGTGGTGAAAATGATGAGTTTGTAAAATGTACCGCCATACGCAAACCTGACGAAGCGCCCATCCATCTAGAAGATGGCGATTTGGTTGTATATATGAACTTCAGGTCAGACCGTGCTCGACAGCTGACACATGCAATTTTAGCTGAACATTTTGATGGCTTTCATCGCCGCCATGTGCCGAAGTTAAGTGGCTATTTCACGCTTACGATGTATGACCAAAAAGAGACTAAAACCACAGCTATTTTTCCACCGCATGAAGTCAAAAATACGTTTGGTGAGCATGTATCATCACTTGGCTTAACGCAATTACGCATTGCCGAAACAGAAAAGTATTCCCATGTGACGTTCTTTTTTAATGGTGGTGACGAAACCGTATTTACTGGTGAAGAGCGAATTTTAGTGCCATCGCCACAGGTAGCCACCTACGATTTACAACCAGAAATGAGCGCCTATGAGCTTACTGATAAACTTGTTGAATCCATTTTAAGTAAGCAATACAACGCCATTATTTGCAATTATGCCAATGGTGATATGGTGGGTCATACAGGCATGTTAAATGCGGCTATTAAAGCTGTTGAAGCCTTGGACGTTTGCATTGGCCGTGTGCTAGAGGCCATGCAAAGTATAGGTGGTGAAGTTATTATCACAGCTGACCATGGTAATGCGGAGGTTATGCTAGATGTTGTAAATCATCAACCTCATACTCAGCACACGGTAAATAAAGTGCCTTTAATTTATATAGGTCGCAAGGCCAGCTTAAGTAATGATGGTGCTTTATCCAATATTGCACCTACCCTGTTGCATATGATGGGCATTAGTCAGCCGATTGAAATGACAGGAAAAAGTCTAATTACCTTTGATGCATAGAATTGGATTGTATAGCATTAAGTTTAGAAGTTTAATGCGCCAAGGGATTGGTCTGTGCTTACTCAACCTCATTTGCCTCCATCCACCATCTGCAATGGCTGCAAAAAAAATTGAGGTTGAAAAGCAAGCAGCCAAAGAATCACTTAATGATTTGCACGAGCGTATCGATGCGCTTAAGCAAGAGTTAGACAATGCGCAGGCTGCACATAAAGATGCAGCAGATGAACTAAAGCAAAGTGAGCAGGCAATTAGTCTAGCCAATAAAAGCTTGTTTGAAATAAGCAATCAACAGCAAGAAAAAAAAGGTACTTTATCGCAATTAAAGGCGCAATCACTCAGCCTAAATAGCACGTTATCGCAGCAACAAAAACTACTTAGCGCGCAGCTTTATGATCAGTATTTGCATGGACAACAGAGCTATACGCAAATGCTGCTGCAGAATCAAGACCCAAGCAAAATCGCACGTGATTTACAATACTTTTCTTATGTAGCCAAAGCCCGCGCTAAGTTAATTGCGCAAATGCAAGGCAATTTAACGAAAGTTGCTAAGCTGAATGATGAAACCACGGCGGCTTTAAACCAAGTAGTTGAATTAAAAAAGCGGCAAGAGTTAGAGCGTTTACAACTTCAAGTAAATAAACAAGAAAAATCTAAGGTAGTTAGAAACTTATCAAGCAAAATCACTTCACAACGTAACGAGATAAGCAAACTCACACGTGATGAAAAAAGTTTATCGCAACTGGTAGAGCGATTGTCCAAAATCATCCCAAAAACGAATTTACGCAAAGCCAAACCATCTAAAAATAACATTACCAAGAATAATGCTAACGACGTCAATGAGTCTAGCAACAAAAATGAAAAAAACCAAACAGATGAAAGCGCCCAACCAACTGAATCAGCGAGCGTTGCAAGCAATAACGAGCTACCTAATCAAGCTTTTAGTGGTGTAGATTTCGCCACTTTAAAAGGGAAATTGCGCTTACCCGTTCGCGGAGAAGTCACTAATCGCTTTGGCGCAAGCCGCGAAGATAGCGGCGTATCTTGGAAGGGTTTGTTTATCAAATCTACTGAAGGCAGCGAAGTAAAATCAGTCGCCAGCGGTCGCGTGGTATTTGCTGATTGGATGCGTGGTTTTGGCAATCTCATTATTATTGATCATGGCAATGGCTATATGAGCCTATATGGCAACAATCAAGCCGTGCTTCGCAAAGTAGGTGATGAAGTCAGCGGTGGCGATGCCATTGCCGCAGTGGGAAACAGCGGGGGCAATGCTGTTAATGGCTTATATTATGAGCTACGCAAACAAAGTAAGCCATTTGACCCGATGAGCTGGAGTGTCGTGAAATAGGCGGTTACTCGTTTTTTATCTATAGATGCCTTACAGGAACTGGACAATAAAAAAGCGCATATCAACAACGCGCTTTTTTATTACATGCAAAGCTAGTTAATCCTAGCCTAAACCATAAAAAACTACTTAGCAGCTTCTTTTTTAGCTGCGTCTAAAACATCAGCTGCTTTGTCTTTCATTTCTACTGCTTTGTCTTTCGTTTCTTCTGCTGCTTTTAAAGTGGCATCGGCAGCATCTTTAGCGGCGACTTCAGTTTTATCAGCGGCTTCTTTTGCCGCATCCATGGTGCTTTTTGCCATATCTGTTACCGCTGCCCCAGCAGCTTCTGCAGCCTTGTCAGTTTCGCTTTTTTGGCCACATGCACTTAGTAATAAAGCGGCGATTGAGGTTGCTAATAATGCGCGTAATAATGTGTTCATATAAATCCCCTTAAAATAATTATGACTTAAAACTTACTTAGCTGCTGGCGTTTCAACTGGTGATGACTCAACGGTAGGTGCAGCAACTGCATCAGCTGGCAAAGTAATGCCTGGGATGCGTTCTTCAGCTGTTGACTCATAGCCGCCGCCTGTTTTTGGTTGCTCAGGCACAACTGCTGCGGCTGGCGCGGCTGCGGGTGCAGCAATAGGTGTTGGCTCAACTGGTGGTAGCGCCTCTTTCTTACCGCATGCGCTTGCAAGAACGGCTAGTAAAATAGTAGGCAGCAAATAGGTTGGTATTAACTTCATATGGTTTTCCTTTTTTAGTTTTAAAGTAAATTACAAACACTAGGTAAATAATAATTGCGATTATTATCCCATAAATAGTGAATTGGCAATATTTTTGTCTACCAAGCGACTTTCAAGTCGATTAGCAAGCTGATGATGACTAGCTTTAATCAATGCCGTTTTAATCATTGAACCTTGCTGGTAAGCTTCAATTTCATAGTGATTCTTTCTGTAGCCATAGCGGCTCGCCCAAATGTACTTCAGCAGGTTCATGCCCTGCATATATTGTGCAACATGCATTAACTCATGCCCTAATAGCTCCACACCCATTAGCGTACTGGCTTAATAAGCATTTTTTCTAAAATAAATACGATGCCCTAACACCACACCTGACATTTTTTTAAGCAGCCAAAACGGCGTATATCCATCAATAATCCGAGTAGCATCCAATACTTGCTGCGAAAAGTAGTGTTGATAAATCAAACGCTCTTGTATGGTTAAACTGCGTTCTGGTTTAGATTTAAAAGCCAATGGATTACTCGCTTATTACATGCAATAAAATGTTGCGCTTACTTGGAATATGACGGTGCTCAAACAAGAATATGCCTTGCCACTGTCCAAGCGCAACTTTACCTTGTAACACGGGTATCGATAAGCTAGTTTGTGTAATCGCACTTCGAACATGAGCTGGCATATCATCAGGACCTTCGCTGGTATGAATAAACAATGCATCACCATCAGGCACTAGCCGATTAAAAAATGCTTGCATATCGACCAGCACATCTGAATCGTAATTTTCATTAATGAGCAAACTGGCTGAGGTATGCTGAATGTAAAGGGTAAGCAATCCTGTCGTTAGGTTTTGAGCTTTTACCCACTGCGTTACTTGTGGTGTAATGTCGTAGATGCCCCGACCATTCGTGTTGCAGCTAAATTGGTGAGTCGATTGATGCATACAAATTATGCCCTTAATCTAGTGCCTAAAATGTGGTCTTAGACGACCATATGGATAATAGCTATAAGGGTAACCACCATAAAAACCGTAGCCGAAAGGCCTGTATCCGTAACCACCCCAGAATGGATCATAATAAAGATTTTGCTCTTGCCTTAGCCTAAGTTTAGCGGCTTCCAATTCTTGCTGTTTGGCGATTTCACGCTTATTAATTTCATCCGCCATCGCATTTTGCTTCGCAGCTTCATTACTGGTGTGAATGTAATCAAGCACTTTGGCACTTACACCTTGTTTGCTTAACTCAAGGGTTTGCGACGGCGTTAGTTCGTAACGTGAATTACTCGTGCTAATTTTTTGAATAATCTCATCCGCATTACTAGCTTGTTGTGACAGCTTAACAACTTCCTCCAAACTCAAATTAGCCACTGGTTGTGGCAACAGTTTAGTTAATTGCTCAGGTGTAATACGTTCTACACTGACTTTTTGCGTAAAATTTGTTGCACAACCAGTTACCAAGAACACCGCGCTTAAACAAAAAACAATTAGTGTTTTTTTTGAAGTTGTATTTCTCGTCATTTATTTTACCTTTTACCCAATCACTGCTTTTGACAGTTCAACACTTTATAACTTGGTTTAAAACCTAGCGTTTAACCAATGGTGAGGCATCAGTTAGTTTTGCATCAAACGGATGCCGCTTCGATTGATATAACAACATCACTTTTTTCACATAATCTTTGGTTTCTTTATAGGGTGGCACACCTTTACTGCGATCTACAGCACGTTCGCCCGCATTATAAGCAGCAACAGCCAATGTGACATCACCTCTAAAATAAGACAACAACCAACGCAAATATGCTACGCCACCTTTCACATTTTGACTGGCATTAAATGCGTTTTTTACATTAAATCGCTCTGCCGTGGCAGGTATCAATTGCATCAGTCCTTGTGCTTCTTTATTGGATTTTGCTTGAATCTGAAAGTTAGATTCCGCGGTAATAATGGATAACACCAAGCGGGAGTCCACTTTATACCAATCAGAAATAGTCTCAACCAAATCCACTACCCATCGCTTGTTTTTAGGGAGGCTATTAATATAATGTTCGATTGCTGGATTTTTCCGACCAATTACTGATTTTTTAGATGCTTTTTCTGGCGCAATTTCACTAAGGACGCAAGGAGGTAAGTCAGTTGTGCTGAGCTCAATGGTATCAAGCATTTTTTGCGCCTCAACATTACCTTGCCCTGAAGCGATAGTAAATAGTGAGGCTGCTAGATCACGGCTTTGCGGTACGCCACGACCAAAGGCGTACAGCATCCCCAATCGATACTGCCCTTCCGCACTACCCTGCCGAGATGCTTCGCAGTATAAATTTGCTGCTTGCCACTCACCTTCATCATTATATGTACTTCGCTCCGCTAAAACAGCCCGCTCTAGCAATGCACGAGTAGTGGGAGGTTCATTATCGAAGGTTTCTATTTCAGCGTTAGTAAATGCCAATGCTGCGCTAGCGCCAAAAAAATTAGTTAAAAAGACACCTAACGCCAGCCAAAAAATAGGAGCTGGTTTATATTCTATAGACTTATTTTTCCAATTTAACAATGCATGCCTACGCTTAAATACTTTTGAATGAGTCATTCCCGTTTTCACAGGAATGACTAAACTTCGTGAATTACTCGGATTAATGCACTTTATCAGGGTTAGCTATCAGTTAAGCATTACCCATTTCACGCTTTACTAAATACCATTTTGTTACCTTTGTAATCAACTGTGATTGTATCTTTAGCGATAAAATTCCCACTTAAAATTTCACGTGCTAATGGATTTTCTATCTCACTTTGAATCGCACGTTTAAGAGGTCTTGCTCCATATACTGGATCAAACCCTGCATTGGCGATTTCACTTAATGCTGCATCAGTCACACTGAGCTGCATATCCATCGCACCCAAGCGCTGTGCTAGGTAGTGCAATTGTATGCTCGCAATAGATTTAATATGGGTATCGCCAAGCGCATGGAACACGACAACTTCATCAATACGGTTCACAAACTCAGGGCGGAAATTGGCCTTTACTTCCCCCATCACAGCAAGTTTGACCACTTGATAATCATCGTTGCTCATACTTTGTATCATTTGGCTACCGAGGTTAGATGTCATGATAATCACTGTATTTTTAAAGTCTACAGTACGCCCTTGTCCGTCGGTTAAACGTCCATCATCCAATACTTGCAACAACACATTAAACACATCAGGATGAGCCTTTTCAACCTCATCCAGCAGAATCACGCTATAAGGTTTGCGACGCACCGCTTCAGTCAACGCGCCACCCTCCTCATAGCCAACATAGCCTGGCGGTGCACCTATCATGCGTGATACTGAGTGTTTTTCCATATATTCACTCATATCGATGCGGATTAAATGATCTTCTGAATCAAATAAAAATCCGGCTAAAGCTTTGCATAGCTCAGTTTTACCAACACCTGTAGGGCCAAGAAACAAGAAGCTGCCGTAAGGGCGATTAGGGTCAGACAAACCTGAGCGTGAGCGACGAATGGCATCTGAAACCAAACGCACGGCCTCATCTTGACCAATCACACGCTCATGCAATTTATCTTCCATATGCAACAACTTTTCGCGCTCACCTTGTAGCATTTTAGATACAGGAATCCCAGTTGCACGGCTCACCACTTCTGCAATTTCATCTGCACCCACTTCTGTGCGTAGCATTTTATGTTTAGCACCCGCGCCTAGATTCTTATTAGTGCTTTCGCTGTTATCAGCGCTTTCGCTATGTAGTGCTTGTTTCAACTGCGTTTCTAATTCGGGCAGTTTGCCATATTGCAATTCCGAAACTTTTTGCCATAAACCCTGCCTGGTGGCTTCTTCCATCTCAAATTTAACTTGCTCAATCTCTTCTTTAATGTGTGCAGCACCCTGAACTTGGGCTTTTTCAGCTTTCCAAATTTCTTCTAAATCAGCATATTCTTTGGCTAATTTTTCAATTTCTTCTTCTATCAAACTGAAGCGCTTCTTACTGCCCTCGTCTTTTTCACGGCGCACCGCTTCGCGCTCAATTTTAAGCTGAATTAATCTACGGTCTAGTTTATCCATTACCTCGGGCTTACTATCAATTTCCATCTTGATGCGACTGGCTGCCTCATCAATCAAGTCAATGGCTTTATCTGGTAAAAAACGGTCTGTGATATAACGATGTGATAATTCTGCTGCCGCCACAATTGCCGGGTCAGTAATCTCTACGCCATGATGTAACTCATACTTTTCTTGTAGCCCACGCAATATGGCAATTGTCGCCTCAACAGTCGGCTCATCCACGAGCACTTTTTGAAAGCGACGTTCAAGCGCAGCGTCTTTTTCAATATATTTGCGATACTCGTCTAATGTCGTTGCGCCTACACAGTGTAATTCACCCCGCGCTAACGCTGGTTTGAGCATATTGCCCGCATCCATTGCACCTTCCGCCTTACCCGCTCCCACCATGGTATGAATTTCATCAATGAATAAAATTGTTTGACCATCATCTTGTGATAATTCTTTTAATACCGCTTTGAGACGCTCTTCAAAATCGCCACGATATTTAGCACCTGCGAGCAATGAAGCCATATCCAATGACAATACTTTTTTATTTTTTAGCGAGTCTGGCACTTCACCATTCACAATGCGTTGCGCCAAACCTTCCACAATCGCAGTTTTACCTACACCAGGCTCGCCAATTAATACAGGGTTATTTTTAGTACGGCGCTGCAAGACCTGAATTGCACGACGAATCTCATCATCACGACCAATGACAGGGTCAAGCTTACCCATACGCGCAAGCTCAGTTAAATCTACTGTGTATTTTTTAAGCGATTCACGGTTTGCTTCACCTTCTTGCGAATTCACTTTCTCACCGCCACGCACTTGCGTGATCGCCATTTCTAAAGCGGTTTTAGTCAGACCATTGGCTTTGAGCAGCTTGCCGCAAACACCTTTATCATCAGCCAGTGCCAATAAAAACAGCTCACTAGCGATGTAGCTATCGTTGCGCTTTTGTGCAAGTTTATCCGTGAGATTAAGCAGATTATTAAGATCGCGTGAAATAGCTACATCCCCTGCATTAACGCCAACATTTGGAAGATTTTCCAATGCAGCTTGTAATACAGTTTTTAGCGGCGCAAGATTAGTACCAGCATGCGCCAGTAATGATGCTGTGCCACCGTCTTCTTGATTGAGCAAAGCGCTCAACAAATGTTGAGGTTCGATACTCGCATTATCCAACCCTACGGCAATACTTTGCGCATCGTTTAAGGCTTGTTGAAACTTGGTGGTTAGTTTGTCAAAACGCATCGCAAACTCCTGATAAATTAATTAACTTACATTTAACATGAGGTAGTTTTCATGCTTTTTCAAGAGCGCCGAACACTGCGTTAAAGCGCTAATTTATGCGTTAAAAAGATAAGTTTAAAAATGACACCGAACTTTAAAACATTCATTGCAAGCAAAGGCTAAACACGTTTTAATACGCTATAAAATTAATAAAATATTGAACGGAATGAGCGATGACTGAATCCATTTTAATTGCCAAAAGTAATGACATTAGTAGTCATATTTTACCGCGTATGGCAAATCGCCACGGCCTAATTACTGGCGCAACAGGCACAGGTAAAACGGTCACATTACAAACATTAGCCGAAGGCTTTTCCAAGCTAGGCGCACCAGTCTTTATGGCGGATGTAAAAGGTGATTTATCAGGTATGAGCCAAGCTGGCGGCGGCACTGCTAAAATTGTGGCACGCGTTAAACAACTGGGGTTAGATGGTTGCGAGAATAAAGCATGCCCCGTTACATTTTGGGATGTATTTGGTGTTAAAGGGCACCCTGTGCGCACCACCATTGCCGAAATGGACCCATTATTATTGGCACGTATGCTCAATTTAAATGATGTACAAGGTGGCGTGTTAAATGCTGTATTTAAAATTGCCGATGATAAAGGCTGGTTGTTATTAGACCTTAAAGATTTACGTGCCATGATGCAGCATGCAGCAGAACATTCTGCTGATTATCAAACACAATACGGAAATATTTCTGCCGCCAGTGAAGGGGCTGTTCAGCGTGCCTTGCTAGAACTTGAAACACAAGGTGCGGAACAACTATTTGGCGAGCCTGCGCTTAATCTAGATGATTTGATGCAAACAGATACTCATGGGCAGGGCGTAATTAATATACTCGCATCTGATAGGCTATTTAATTCTCCGTGTATTTACGCCACCTTATTACTTTGGTTACTTTCTGAGCTATTTGAAAAAATGCCAGAAGCAGGTGATTTAGATAAGCCTAAATTAGTCTTTTTCTTTGATGAGGCGCATTTATTATTTAAAGATGCACCACAAGCACTCATGCAAAAAATCGAACAGGTTGTGCGTTTAATTCGCTCCAAAGGTGTTGGGGTATATTTTGTGAGCCAAAACCCATTAGATATTCCCGATATCGTGCTGGGTCAATTACGTAATCGCGTACAACATGCTTTGCGTGCTATTACGCCACGTGACCAAAAAGCAGTTAAAGCCGCAGCAGATACTTTTAGAGCCAACCCTAAAGTAGATGTTGCCACAGCGATTACTGAGCTGGGTTTAGGTGAGGCACTTGTGTCATTTTTAGATGAAAAAGCCATTCCAACGCCTGTAGAGCGTAGTTTTATTTGCCCGCCACAAAGCCTCGTTGGTCCTGCAACCGATGCAGAGCGTGCTGCCAACATTAAGAACTCTGTGATTTTTGGCGTGTACGACAATGCTGTTGACCGCGAATCTGCTTACGAAAAACTGAAAGGTCGAGCGTCTGATTCTGCATCAAAAGCAGAAGCAGGCAAAAGCTTTGATTGGGGCGGCATGCTAAGCGGTGTATTGGGTGGCTCAAATAATAAAAGTGGTCGCGGCGATAGTATTTTAGAAGCCACCGCTAAATCAGCAGAAAGAGCAGTAGGATCGCAACTTGGGCGCAACATCATTAGAGGAGTAATAGGCTCTTTATTTGGTGGAAAAAAATAAGCGACTATGTCTGACATCGAAATCGCCCAAGCTTGCAAATTAACCCCAATTGCTGAAATTGCAGCAAAACTAGGTATTGCAGCGGATGATTTAGAACCTTACGGCAAGTACAAAGCTAAATTAGCGCAAAGTTTTATCAACAGCTTGGCCGATAACAATCAAGCGCACGGCAAACTTATTGCCAAGCTTATTCTAGTCACCGCCATTAGTCCAACTCCAGCAGGTGAGGGGAAAACGACGACCACTATTGGTTTGGCGGATGCATTAAGCGCTCTCGGTCAAAAAACTGCAGTTTGTATTCGTGAGCCATCATTAGGCCCAGTATTTGGTATGAAGGGCGGCGCAACGGGCGGCGGTTATTCCCAAGTAGCGCCTATGGAAGACATCAATCTACACTTCACCGGTGATTTCCATGCGATTGGCGCAGCTAATAATTTGTTAGCAGCATTGATTGATAACCACATTTATCATGGCAACGCGCTACAAATAGACCCAGAGCAGATTACTTGGCGACGTTGTTTAGATATGAATGATCGTGCGTTGCGCCACATCACCACTTATGATGGCGACCAAAAACACGAAACTGGGTTTGATATTGTTGTAGCGACTGAAGTCATGGCGGTATTTTGTTTAGCGACGAGTTTAACCGATTTACAACAGCGTTTAGGCCAAATGCAAGTCGCTTACTCTCAACAAAATACGCCCATTTTCGCTAGCGATTTAAAAGCAGAAGGCGCGATGACAGCCTTGTTGAAGGAGGCATTTGCGCCAAATTTAGTACAAACTTTAGAGCATACGCCCGTCATTGTTCACGGCGGCCCATTTGCTAATATCGCCCATGGCTGTAACTCAGTGATTGCGACAAAAACGGCGTTAAAATTGGCAGATTACGTTGTGACAGAAGCAGGCTTTGGTGCAGACTTAGGCGCAGAAAAGTTTATTGATATTAAGTGTCGGCAAAGTGGCCTCAAGCCAGACCTAGCCGTGTTAGTCGCAACGGTACGTGCTGTGAAATACCATGGTGGCGTTGATTTACCTAATTTGAATAGTGAAAATTTAGAGGCGTTAAAGCTTGGTGTGTGTAACTTACAGCGGCATATCAATAATCTAAAACAACATTTTGGTTTGGAAGTCATTGTTGCTATTAACCACTTTGCAACGGATACTGAGGCCGAATTAAACCTGCTACAAGTTGAAGCTGAAAAACTAGGTGCTAAAGCTATACTCTGTAAACATTGGGCATTAGGCGCAAAAGGTGCCAAAGATTTAGCGCAGCAGATTTTGGAAACACTGGAACCAATAGAAACAGAGTCCATAAAAAAAGAAATAAGCAAAAAAACGTTTAAGTTTTTATATGAAACCAATTTGCCGATTTTAAAAAAAATAGAGTGTATTGCAAAAAAAATATATGGCGCAGGCGAAGTTTTATTATCTTTAAGTGCTGTAAAAACACTCAAAACGCTAGAATCTGAATACCAGAACTTTCCTGTATGTATCGCAAAAACACAGTACTCGCTCTCATCTATACCTGGATTACGTGGTGCACCCACTGGGCATACTTTACAAGTACGTGAATTAAGATTATTGCGTGGTGCCGGGTTCATCGTGGCGATTTGTGGCGATGTAATGACAATGCCAGGCTTACCTAAAACACCAGCAAGTGAGCGGATAGGTGTGGATGCAACAGGTAAAATTACGGGTTTAGCCTAAAAGACAACATTCAACACTTAAAGAAATTTCCTTAAAGATTTTAATGCATATTATTACCACACCTGGGTTTGCCGAACAAACCATTACCAAATCCCGTTTTATTGCATTTGCCACCTACACTGCCGATGAGCGTGCTGTAGGGGCAGCCTTTCGGGCATTTGCTGCCCAACATGCTAGTGCCAATCACCTCGCTTATGGGTTCCGCGTTAAAACAGTTGATGGCATCGTACAGCGGTTTTCAGATGCCGGTGAGCCATCGGGCACGGCAGGCGTACCTTTATTAAAGTTGATCGAAAGCCGTGAGTTAATCAATATAGGCTTAGCGGTCATTCGCTATTATGGAGGTGTTAATTTGGGCACAGGTGGCTTGGCACGCGCTTATGGCGGTACAGGAAAAATAGCGTTAGATGCCGCAGGTTTTGCAACCTACGTAGAAATGACCGAGCTTAAGCTGATTGTAGAATATAGTCAGTTTGATGAGTTGGCACGTCATTTAAGCAAAATAAATGGTGAGGTTGTAGATAAAACATTTGCAAATCAGGTAACAGTTCTTGCAAGACTGCCTAAGGAAAATGCAGCTGATTTAATGCTTAAATATCCAAGTCTTTACTAAAACCTTGTGAGCCACTCATACGAACCCATTTATTAATTATAGGATTTTAGAAAGTTAAAGCGAATTAATGACTGATAGTGAGTTGATGTGCAAACAATAAAAATGCCGGTATTTTTTATCTCGCATGGCGGCGGTTCCTAGCCTCACTTAACTTGCATGCTTGAGCAATTTGCAATTACCGAGGCAGCGCTCAATGATTTACCACTTAACTTACCCGCTAAGCCCAAAGCGATACTAGTCATTTCAGGCTATTGGGAGGCAGAAAAATTTACCTTATCAACCGCTGGCCCATGGAATATGACTATAGTGGTTTCCCAGAGCATATCTTTCATATTCAATACCCTGCAAAAGACAGCCCAAGCTTAGCGAAAAGGGTGCGCGAATTATTAAGTGTAGCGGATATTGCAAACGCTGAAGATGCCACAAGCGGCTTCGATCATGGCGCATTTGTGCCATTAATGCTGATGTATCCCAATGCTGATATTCCAGTCGTATTGTTATCAATGAAATCTAACTAGGAGCCATTTGAGCATATTCAATTAGGTGAAGCACTTGCGCCATTGCGAGAAGAAGGCGTAGTGATTATTGGCAGCGGCTCAACCTATCACAACATGCGTGGCTTTGGTCAAAGTTCATCTCGGGTTGCATCGGTTGAGTTTGAGCAGTATTTAAATAATGTGATTACAGATGCCAACCCCGCGCTGCGGAATGAGAAACTTAT
>JACMMS010000076.1 GCA_014378915.1 Methylophilaceae bacterium | reverse complement strand
CGATGGCGATAGACAGGCCGAAGCCTTTTTTAGTAAATCATTGTCTCGTTTAAGTTGCCGATTCTCAGCTTCTAAGGCTTGAATACGTTGCTGTTCTGGCGTGAAAGCACGCGCAAGTGGCGTGACCCCTTTGATTTCTTGTTTATATTGCCCAACCCAACGCTGCATGGCGGATAAACCAACCTGTATAGCACTGGCTGCTTGCGCAATACCATAGCCTTGATTAACGACTAAGTTGATGCATTCTTGCTTAAATTCTGTTGTGAATTGATTCCTAACTTTACTCATTTTTAAACCTCTTAAAGTTGAGTATAACCTCTAAGAAAGTGTTGCGTTAAACTAGACCATTACACTATTCCGTTCTACTCACTTCAGTTGCATTGAAATTAATTGCTCGAATCGCTTCAATTTTACCCAAAATCACCGCCTCATCCACGTTCAAGCCCTTGGGTAACTGATGCGTAATAAAAAAAATAGTGACCTTACCTTTCAGTTTGTTGACAGTTTGCGAACAGTGTTTGCGGTTTTTTCTGAGTGATGTTCAGACTGCTTTAAAATTGAGGTATTAACTCTAAACTATAATTCATTCGTCGTTGCAAACTCATGTTGCCAACCTCCATTCTTCATCATTCGCCTCAATTAACCCTACTAGAACTTGCATATTAATAACATATTTGTTACTATTTTGCGAATGTCACGTACCATCATTAACTACAGCAAAGAGTTCGAAGACGCGGCTTTTGCTTTGCCTGCCATGTTGCAAGCGCGTTACATCAATTTGTCTATGCGTATGGTAGAGCATGGTGATAATTTGGGTGCTCCTCAAACCAAAGCATTTGGTGATGGTTTGTTTGAATTGCGTCTTAAAAGTGTTAAAGGTATTGCCGCGTATTTACTGCACCTTGGTCGGGCAACGTATTGTGATGTTGCATGGTTTTGTTAAGAAATCGCAAAAAACATCTTTGCGTGAATTGCGCATTGCAGAAACTACAATAAAGGAGATTAAAAATGAAACGTGAACCAGCTACGATGACTGATGAGAAAATGGTTGAAAAAATGCTTAAAAATCCTGAGGTGCGCTCAGAATATGAGCGTTTGAACCGCGAAGAATTTGCTATTTTAGATGAGATGCTGGCCGCGCGTCGCGGTGCTGGCCTATCACAAGCAGAAGTAGCAGAGCGTATGGGGACTAAAGCACCTGCTGTAACAAGGCTTGAGAGTGCATTAGCCTCTGGTAAGCACTCGCCTAGTATTGCCACTTTACGTAAATATGCAGCTGCTTTAGGTAAACGGGTTGAAATACATTTGGTCTAGATATCAGCATCGCCTTCACTTACTGGCAGATTTACTTTTTTTAATCAGCGGCATCATTTGCCACTTTTGCTGCAATTGATTGCTCGCGATGCATGGCTTGAATGCGTTTTTCATTCATTAGTTTTTCTTCCTCTGCCGCCGCTATTTCATCTGCCATTTTATCTATCATTGTTTGGCGGCTTTCGGGCGTTTCTAAGCTAATTTTACCAATGGTGCCATGGCGATAGTCTGTTAGAAAAGCCATTGCGGTTTTTTCCATATCCCATAAACCGTTATGTCGTTTGTAACTGCGGCGTTTGGCAATGGCTTCTAGCAAATCGACAGCATCCATTTGTTTAATATCAATCAACTTACCATCACGTTTCATGGTGTCGATTTTGTAGCGCGTATTAAGTAAATCTGGATAAGTTTTAAGTAAGTTCGCTGCCAAGAACAAAGCCACATCTTCATCAATCACCGCATTGCGACCAATCGCATGGCTCGCTGCCAGCATATAGCCATCAGATTCATAAGCAATTTTTGGCCACATCATGCCTGGTGTATCGATAATGCTCATAGTTTCAGATAAATCAAAGCGCTGTTGGCTTTTGGTAACAGCTGGTTCATCACCCACTTTTGCCACACGCCGGTTGAGTAGTGCATTCATCAGCGTGGATTTTCCTACGTTGGGAATACCCATAATCATAATGCGTAATGGTTTTAGATGTGAGCCACGATGAGATGCTAAACCTAAACATAAGTTGGGGATTTTTTTAGCATCGCCCACTTTTTTACATGAAAGCGCAACGGCTTTGGTATTAGGCTGTTTATTAAAGTAATTAAGCCAGGCTTGTGTAGCTACAGGGTCAGCTAAATCAGCTTTATTCAGTATTTTTAGATTGGGACGTTGACGGTGCAAACGCATCTCGTCAATCATTGGGTTATGGCTCGCTTCGGGCACGCGCGCATCTAAAACCTCGATGACCATATCGGTAAATTCCATTGTTTCTTCGGCTTTTTTCTTCGCCGAAGTCATGTGCCCTGGGTACCATTGAATTGCCATACTTAATTACCTTAATAGGTTTCTCTGTAATGGGTGCCACTGTAAATTCAAATTTGTAAGTTAAACAAGGCGCGATTGAAAAATAATGACGCCGCATATATTAAATGTGTAAGGAATTATTTTTTTATGAGCAACGCTGTGTAACGACGAAAGTTGAATTTATAGAGGTTCCCTAATGTTTTTAACATTTTACATGGCTTACTGACTCACAGCTTCAGTTAAAATGATTACATGATACATATCCCCGAAATTAACCCCAATCAGTCGCTAGATTTACTGAAAAAACTGCATATTCTCACTAGAGATGGCAAGCTCAACCAAGATAGTCGCCGTAAACTTAAACAGGTGTATCACTTGGTGCAATTTATTGAGCCTTTATTAAAAGCGCTTTATACGCAGAATGCTAACCCCATGCTAGTTGACCACGGTGCGGGCAAGTCGTATCTTGGCTTTATTTTGTATGATTTGTTTATGAAGCAGCAGCCGAGCGGGCAAGTCGTTGGTATTGAAACACGTCTAGAACTTGTGCAGAAATCGCAAGACTTAGCCGCGCAGCTTAATTTCTCTCGTATGAGTTTTCAACATTTAAGTGCAGAAGAATCAATTACCTCTCAAACATTGCCAGCACAGGTGGATATGGTCACCGCACTTCATGCTTGTAATACCGCGACGGATGATGCGATTAAATTCGGTTTAGAAAAACACGCAAAATTTATGGTGCTGGTGCCGTGTTGTCAGGCAGAAGTCGCCGAAGTGATGCGAAAAAATAAAAATGAAAGCTTATCTAAAACATCGCTTTCAGAAATTTGGCGTCACCCTATTCATACGCGCGAGTTTGGCAGTCAAATCACCAATGTATTACGCTGTTTACAGCTAGAAGCCCATGGTTATCAAGTGACAGTGACAGAGTTGGTTGGCTGGGAGCATTCAATGAAAAATGAGTTAATTATTGCCAAACGCACAAATAGTCCGCGTAAAAATGCAGCTGAGCGATTAGTACAAATTTTGGAAACGCTTAATTTGCAAGAAATGCATACTAGATTTGGTGTGTAAATAATTGGGTGTGTAAATATTAAACTCGTAAAGTTTTGCCCATAGCATAATAACGGTTATTGTGGATTCGATTCACAATAGAAAGTCAATCTATTTCGA
The DNA here is from genome assembly GCA_014378915.1 of Methylophilaceae bacterium. Lineage (GTDB taxonomy): Bacteria > Pseudomonadota > Gammaproteobacteria > Burkholderiales > Methylophilaceae > JACMMS01. The sequence goes on along the minus strand of JACMMS010000076.1, from coordinate 414 downwards.
ACTGCAGCTTTTGATTGATACATAGCGGTATCGGCTTCTTTGATTAATTCACTGACGCACTGAGTTTGGTTATTAAACAAAGTGATACCAATACTTGGTGTACTTAAATGCTGGTATCCATCAAAATCAAAAGTCTGATTTAGTTCATTCAGTATTTTTTGCCCATAATGTCGGCAAATGCGGAGGCTTAATCAATATCACTGTTTAAATTTTCTAGCATGATCACGAACTCACCACCACCAAGTCTAGCTACCGTATCTTCATCTCTTACACATTGTTTTAATCTTTTCGCGACTTCCTGTAAGAGCATGTCACCTTTTTCATGACCTAAAGTGTCATTAAGGGTCTTGAAGTTATCTAGATCAATAAACATCAGCGCCCCAAAGCTTTTACTACAAACATCTCAAACCAATG
>JACMMS010000075.1 GCA_014378915.1 Methylophilaceae bacterium | reverse complement strand
GCTCTAGGCAAGGTCAGTAACTTCGATAAACTACTTGCAGAAGAATGGTTTTCAGTCACTAACGGAACAGAAGATGACGCCTTGCTGTTAACCTTATTTCTATGCGTCGCATCGGGTTTAGCGCCTAAAACCGAGTTAAAAATAAGCGAAGCGAAAAAAGCGGTATCGAACATCCGAGAAAAAGGCATTCTAGAAAAAGAAGTGCTAAAACTCATTGAAAAAGCCCCGCACGAAGAATTGGAGCAGTTATTAGCCTTATGGAGCGATTTTATTGATGAAGCTAAACCGTTTTTGCTAGATAAAACAGATGAAAAATTAAAACAAGTGATGCTGTTTTTAGTTGATTATTGCAACATTCAGAAAGCAAAAAAATGATTCAAACATCACATACGCTTATGGCACGCCAATAAGCTTCAGATACTCTTCAAGCGTAAGCGTGATGGTCTGAAACGAAGTATTGATTTCATCTAAATGACTATTAGAATCAAGATGAAGCTTTTCTAATAGCGCTTTATGCTTTTCAATCGCCTCCAGATGATCTTGATATTTACTTTGTAGCAACGCTGCTTTAGGCATGATCAATTTCTCCATTCATTTAAATTAAACCGAATCTCGCGAGACTGTTAATTAAATACACTACCTACTTAAATTAACCAGTGGTATCAAATTCTGTGTAACGGTCGGTATCACCATAAGCATCATGATTTGCTTTTGTAATCAAAACTACAATTCCAGCAGCAAGTGCTAATATTGCTAGCGAAGTTAATACAGGGTGATCTTTTACTAAGGTAGTCACTTTCATTTAGTCAACTTTCTTCATATTAATCGTAATAAAAATTGCCACTAAGGCTACTTGTTAACACCGCTATCATTACTTTTGCTATTTGCACCCGTTGAATGATTTGGTCTTGTGTTATGTGTGCCATATTTATAAGGCTTATAAGGCCAAGGCCAATAACCCCATCGCACGCCACCATTCCATCGTGATGCAGCAGCCTGATCTGCCGCTTTTTTCTCTAACAACTCTACTTTACGCCTTTCTATTGCCAGCGCCTCAAGCTCTCTATCACGCGCTTCTGATTGCTGACGCTCTGCTTCTACTTTTAGCGCCTGCTGGTGATAAATTTCATTGGCTTTACTTATCCTATCCCGAGCTAAGGTTTGATCCTCAATAGGTGCATCTGGAATATTTTTCAACGTACGAAGTGTTGTATTGAGGCATGGTTTTTCTTGATAGGTTATTTTATTCTTATCATCTTTACATACAAAAATCTCAGCGTGTACTTGAAATGATAACAAAAATGTAGCTACTAACAATAAGCACTTCATCGCAAATACCCTTCGCTAAGCTTCTTCCATTCTAATTTCAATATGATGATATGTCCACAGAAGCTCATTAAGCCCCTAGGTTAGTTGGATTGCTAGATTAAACATAGAGCAACTTTTTGAGGACTTAGTTGCAGATAACCTAACTTGGACTTTTACAAAATATGCATTTGAGCGCAATGCAAAGAGTTGAGACTTTTGAAGTAATACTAACGAACTGAATCTTTAGGTAAAACGATGGGGTGGCCTAGACGATAGCTCTGGGCACTGGGAAGAGAAAATTTTGTTAACTTAACTTCCCACTGGTTAATATCGCTTATAGGATTCAGCGGTTGGTTTTACAAACTATGATATACAGTTTTTCCATTAAACATTAACACTTCGCCTCTGAATCAAATTATTAAATTGCAGCACCGATATTGAATCGACAGTCCGTTTTCGGGGGTTTTAAACGGTAGCTGTCACGTGCAATGCCTTATGTTAGCTATGGCACTGACAGTTTATAAGAATTAGAGCATGTTGATTATTCGTAAAGATGATTGTTACTTATCTCAATATTGAATATATATAAAGGAAATATCAATGAAACATTACACAATTAAAATACTTCGAACTTTATGTCTAGTTCCAATACTTGCATTTAGTTTTACAACAGTTGCCCAAGCTGAAATGGCTGCAGACAAGCCCATGAAGATGAGTATGCCGCATGATGATATGCATAAAGATGGCATGGGTTCAGAAGACATGAAGCAGTCGATGAAATCTGGCATGGACAGTATGCAAAACATGGAAATGTCTGGGGATGTGGATAAAGACTTCGCCATGATGATGAAAATGCACCATCAGGGTGCCTTGGATATGGCGAAGATGGAGCTCGCGCATGGTAAATCGCCAGCGATGAAAGCAATGGCGAAAAAAATTATAACCGCTCAGAAAAAAGAGATTGCTCAATTTGACCGCTGGTTAGCTAAGCATAAATAAATAGTTACTCCAGCAGTGTTTACAAGTAATTTTACTTAATTAAAGGTATATGAATATGCAAACCGAGATCATAAAAGTAACAGGTATGACCTGTGGTGGTTGCACCAGTGTTGTAACAAAAACACTTAAAGAAGTTAAAGGTGTAAGTGTCGTGAACGTCTCCCTATCATCTGCTGAAGCCATAGTGCAATATGATGAAACACTCACGTCACCCGAGCAATTAAAATTTGCTGTTCAAGAAGCAGGTTATGGTATAGGTTTATCGGACGCTGCTCAACCAATAAAAGGAAACGGATGTTGCTGATTATCGAATTCAATGACTTATTATACATTTCAGCTAAGCTACTTAATCATTTAATAAAGCCACCCTAAAATGTCTTTAAAAAAAACTCAATTGAAAAAAGTAAAGGTAAATGATAATACAAATGTGCTGTTTGGATCGGTCGAACGTAGGTCAATACTTAAAGCGACAACTACATTTAGTGCAATTGGAATTGCTATTGCAGCGGGGCCTTTTGTTGAGAGCATGTTGCCAAGTGAAGCTGCTAAAGCTGGCGGTGCGCCCGTTGATGTAGATTTAAGTAATATTGAATCAGGTGCGTTACTAATGGTGGAGTGGAGAGGCAAACCTGTTTGGATTGTCCACCGCAATCAAGAGATGCTAAAGTTTTTAAACATGGATCAACAGCGATTGAGTGACCCTGATTCTAAATTACCTCAACAACCTTTATATTGTAAAAATGAGACGCGCTCAATTAAACCAGAATATCTAGTAGCCATAGGCATCTGCACACATTTGGGTTGCGTACCGATTTTTCGCTCACAGGTTACACCTAATGATCTAGGTTCAGAATGGCATGGAGGCTTTTATTGTCCATGCCATGGTTCTAAATATGATCTTGCAGGTCGAGTATACAAAGGGGTTCCAGCCCCAACCAATTTGGTCGTTCCTCCACATACTTACTCGGGCGACTCAAGACTCATCATCGGCATTAATCATGCGTAATAGTAGTCTTGAGTTTACTTCTTACAGATTTTTTGTACGTCAGTTCACCTTTATGTTCTGTGGAGAACTTAATGAATAAAACAAAACCTAACCATTCAATTTATGAAAATAGCAATCCTGAGCATCTTGCTGATGTGGGAATATTGAGTGTTTCAGACAGTACGGCTACTGTAAACGACGATCATATTACTCAACCCTTAAAAGATCCTGTTTGCGGCATGACAGTCACAGATCAATCTCCTAACACTTTTAACTGTAAAGGTAAGTCAGTTTACTTTTGCAGTGCTGGATGCAAAGCGAAGTTTGTGGCGGATCCAAAAAAGTATTCAGCTGCTGATGCCAAGACCAAAGTTTTAGAAACAACACCTATTCCTTCTGAAGTCATGCCCATTGGCACTATTTATACTTGCCCAATGCACCCAGAGATTCGGCAAGACCACGCTGGTGCCTGTCCTAAATGTGGCATGGCACTAGAACCAGAAATGCCCAGTTTAGAAGATGGTGAGAGCCCCGAGTTATTAGACTTTAAACAGCGTTTTATCTGGACTTTGCCACTGACTATCATCGTTACCGTGCTGGCGATGGTGGGGCATCGTCTGCAATGGTTTGAAATGACCACGCAAAGCTGGATTGAGCTTGTGCTGTCGCTACCCATCGTTTTATGGGCAGGCTGGCCGTTCTTTGTGCGTGGCTTTCAATCAATCGTAAATCGCAGCCCAAATATGTGGACTTTGATAGGCTTAGGCACGTCAGCCGCATTTATTTATAGCGTAGTTGCTACAGTGTCGCCAAATATATTCCCAGCATCGTTTATGGCGATGGGTCGTGTATCTGTTTACTTTGAAGCGGCTGCAGTGATCATTTCTTTAACGCTACTCGGACAAATTCTAGAACTTAAGGCACGCTCACAAACCTCTGCTGCCATTAAATCATTACTTGGTTTATCACCTAAAACAGCACGCAAGATCAATGCAGATGGCATAGAAGAAGATGTGCCTCTCACGCACGTGCATGTGGGTGACCTGCTACGTATCCGGCCAGGTGAAAAGGTGCCCGTTGATGGCGTATTGACCGAAGGCGGAAGTGCCGTTGACGAATCTATGTTGACTGGTGAACCAATGCCAGTCACTAAGGGAATTGGCGATAAGCTCATTGGTGCAACACTTAATACCAATGGTGCAATGGTCATGCGTTCTGAAAAGGTAGGATCGCAAACGGTATTAGCCAGTATCGTACAAATGGTCATTCAAGCGCAGCGCTCTAAAGCGCCCATGCAACGTATGGCTGATCAAGTGGCTGGTTACTTTGTAGTCACTGTCGTGAGTATCGCGCTCGTCACTTTCTTGGCTTGGGGCTTTTTTGGACCAGAGCCCAGTTGGGTATTTGGTCTGATCAACGCTGTGGCAGTACTCATCATTGCCTGCCCGTGTGCACTTGGTTTAGCAACGCCCATGTCTATCATGGTCGCCACAGGTAAAGCTGCAACACAAGGCGTGCTATTTCGTGACGCTGCTGCCATTGAGAATTTCCGCAAAGTGGACACCTTAATTGTAGACAAGACGGGTACGCTGACTGAAGGTAAGCCGCGCTTTAATCAATCTGTGGCAACTTCAGGTTATACCGAAGACGAAGTGTTACGTTTAGCAGCCACTCTCGACCAAGGCAGTGAACACCCCTTAGCAGATGCGATTGTGAAAGCAGCGCGAGAAAAGGGTCTAGTGATTGATAGAGTAGATAACTTTGAGTCCAGCACAGGTATTGGCGTGAGAGGTAGTTTGAACAACAAACAATTGGCATTAGGCAATAGTGCGCTAATGGAGCAGCTTAATATTCAAATTGAATCATTAAAAGCACAAGCTGATGAATTACGTGCAACGGGTGCTAGCGTTATGTATCTAGCCGTTGATGGCAAACTTGCAGGGTTGCTATCAGTATCTGACCCCATCAAAGAAAGTACAGCTGTGGCATTAGCCACTTTAAAAGCATTAGGTATGCGCGTCATCATGGCGACAGGCGATGGTCAGCTTACTGCAAAGTCAGTCGCAACGAAATTAGGAATTCATGAATTCTACGGGGAGGTCAAACCTGCAGACAAATTAGCGCTAGTAGATAGATTGCAACGTGAGGGGAAAATTGTAGCAATGGCCGGTGATGGTATTAACGATGCCCCAGCGCTTGCTAAAGCTGATGTTGGTGTAGCAATGGGTACTGGTACCGATGTAGCAATGAATAGTGCCCAAGTAACTCTGGTTAAAGGTGATTTGCGGGGCATCGCACAAGCGCGTGCTATCTCGGAACAAACCATTGCTAACATGAAACAGAATCTAGGATTTGCTTTCGTTTATAACGCTTTAGGTGTGCCATTAGCTGCTGGCGTACTCTATCCATTCACAGGCTGGTTACTCTCACCTATGATTGCAGCGTTAGCGATGAGTTTAAGTTCAGTTTCTGTGATTACTAACGCACTGCGCTTGAGATCTCAAAAATAAAAATTTTTTATCGATATAAGCTTGACCTTACCCCACAGGTAAGGTTTTTAATGATTATAGAAACAAGAAATGTAAGGAAAGTGAAATGCAAAGCGACTTATACAATATTGGAGAAGCTGCGATTGCTTCATGCATCTCAAGCAAAATGATTCGTCGTTATGAAGAGTCTGGCTTGATACCTAAGGCTTCACGATCGCTTTCTGATTATCGTGTTTATAACGGTAAAAATGTCAACATGCTTAGATTTATTAAACATGCACGAGATTTAGGATTTTCGGTTAAACAGATTAGTAGTTTACTGAATTTATGGACAGATCAAGCACGCTCTAGTAGTGAAGTGAAATCCCTAGCAACTGAACATATTCTATTGCTAGACCAGAAGCTTAAAGAACTCAATACGATGAAATCTGAGCTGACGCGTTTAGTTAGTTGCTGCCACGGCGATGAACGCCCCGATTGCCCGATACTGGATAGTTTGGCCCAGAATGAGATTTAAAATGAGTAGTATGCCGTAATAGCGTTAACTTTTATTCGACGTATTTAGTCGGATTTATGTATATATCGAAAGTAATTGAAAAAAAAAATTAAAGCTCAAAATGAAACGTTGGATTAAATTACTTGTAACGATGGTACTTGCCGTCAGCATTCCCCTTCAGGGCCTTGCTGCGGTTGTTATGCCTACTTGCAATATGTCCAATGACTCCATGAATATGAACATGAACATCGTAACAACTTCAGTTCATAGCGATATTTCTATTGATAAGTCAGTTATAAAATCTAGTAGCTGTGATATAAATGTTAAAAATTGCTGCGATACAAGCGGTAATAAAACCTGCTCTGACCAAAAGTGCTCTATCTGCCATTTGAGCGTGTTTCAATTACCTGATACTGATTTATTGGTTATGGCTGATAGCTTAGCAAATGTTTACCAAAATTTGATGAGCGAGCCTTATCAAACCTTTCCACCAGCCCTGTATCACCCCCCAAAGCAATTATCCATCTAGTACTTAGCGATTACTGCTGATTGTGTGAAAGTTTCAGCCTATCTGAAACAAAAGCAGTCAAGCCGGTATTCACTCAAGTACCAACAATCCATTGCTTAGCAGATCGGCTATTGATCTGGTAGTACAAGTTCGTCCCTGAACTGCTAAGCGCACAAGTTCTCTCGGAAATAGTATTGAAGGATCAATATTTTACACATCACTAAACAGATAGATCTAGTACGGATATTACCGTTGCCGTGGTGATGTATGAATTAAACCTGATTACGAATGATTTCGAAGAATATAAATTAGAGATAAAGACGATCACCCATTTCGGTAACGTCAAATTTTAGGAGTTCTACCATGAAAAATACAAACAAATTATCAGTCATTGCTTTAGCAGCAAGCTTAGCATTTTTATCAATATCAGCATCTGCGGGGCAAGATGAAATACAACGCCAGATGACACAGCGTGCTTATAAGTTGCAACAACAAACCAAAGCTGTTGAAGCCGCCAAGCAAGAAGCTACAGTCATTAAGCAAGCAGAATGCATGAGACAAATGGAGCTAAGTAACAATGCTAAAGGTACTTAATCACTGATTAAGTAGGCATGTTTTTAGAAAACACTTTTAACAAATTATTTGGAATCACAATTAAAAATGATTCCAATTTTGAGGAGAACTACCATGAAAAATACTTACACAAACAAATTAACAGTAACTGTATTACTTGCAGGCTTAGCTTTCATATCTTCAACAGCTTTTGCAGGAAAGGATGATATTCAAAGTCGCGCTACGCAACAAGTCGCTCAATTTCAGCAGCAAATTCAAGTCGCTGATATGAGTAAACAGGATGCGACTACAAAAGTATTGGCATGCAAAAAGCTAGTTGACCAAGGTAAAAAATGCTAACAGCGTTTTAATTGTTGTGTTTCAGGAAAATGTATTGAGTCATCCTGAAACACAACACATTCAATTTTTAATATTCATTACTAAAGGATCAAACTAAATGAAAACATCAATCTTAGTATTAAGTGCATTCGCCGTATTAAGCATGACCTCTATTCCAAGCTACGCCAAAGATGAGATGGCGATGCCTATGCCAACAACTCAAGCTAGCACCCAAAAAACTATTGCTGGTAAGGGTACGATTGTTTTAGAAAACAAAGCAAATGGCAAAGTGACTCTACAACATGAAGCGATACCTGCCATTGGTTGGGGTGCAATGACCATGGAATTTAAGGTAAAGGACAAGATGCTGCTAGATAAAGTGAAGCAAGGTGACAAGGTGCAATTCACCTTAGTACTACAAGGTCAGGACTATGTGATTACCAGTATCAAGTAATGTAGGTTGTCGCACAGACTTTGTGCATAGCGCTTACTACTATCAAATGTCATATTGAAAATTGAATATCAAAATTAAGGAATATCTATCATGAAAAAATCTATTATTAATACATTGATCACCACCGCTTTTATTGCAAGCTTGAGTCTTTCAGCAACTGGTGCCATGGCTGGGCAAGACTCCATGCAACAGGATTTAATGCGCAAAGTTCAAGCATCACAGCAAAAACTAAAGCAGGCTCAGGCTGCTAATGGAACAGAACAGCAAAAACTCATGGGCGAACATATGCAAATGCTTCACGAAGATATGAAAGCCTGTCGTGAAATGAAACCTAAAGTAGGCATGACAGAATCAGAGCGTGATGCTTGGTATGCAGAACATCAGAAAATTATGGACGACATGATGAGTCAAATGATGGAAGATCATAAAATGAAAATGTCCTCAACTCCATGTGATGTTGTAAAGAAATAATTTAAAAGGTTATAAGGGCTATTTAGAAATTGATTTAATTAAAGATGGTCGGCCATTTATGCTGGCCATCTTTATTAGCTACATCCCCATTTTTTTACATTCTTCAGCACAATGACGACATGCTTGCGCACATTCATTGCAACATTCCATATTGCACATTTCACATTCGGTAGCACATGCTTCGCAAATATCGGCACATAACTTACATAAATCATCAGAATTTTTGCTACCTCTAGCCATGAAACTGGCAGAGAGTTGACAAATTTGAGCGCAGTCTAAGCAAGTTAAAATACAATTGGTCATTGACTGACCATTTTCACCTTTTAAACAGGCAGTTATGCAACCGTTGCATATTAATGCACATTTATTACATGCATTAATACAAGCTTCATACTGTTGAGTAGTCATTTGAATCTCCTAGATATTAAATTGGTTAAAATAACCAATCACTAGTTTCTCAAGTAATAAGCCATTGATATGTGCGATGACGCGCATAATTAATACATGGTTTCAGAATATGGTTTAGTTGTGATGAGAGAAACATACCACTTACGTTCGGCATCCCTTATATTGGTTATAAGACCTGCATAATGGTTTAAGTGATCGCTTCCGTTGATTATTGCATGGTGTATGGCATGACTTTTTAATTCTGGATCAACGCTTCAGAGCACTTGATTTAGTGATTGAAGCACTTGGTGATTGATCCTTTGGCAAAACGTTTGCAACCACTTCGTGGCGTTGGCTTAATGATTGCGACCGCATTATTGGAGACATTAGGTGATGCTTCCCAGTTTAACAATGGGCGACAAATGGCTGCGTCTTTAGGATTAACACCAAAACAAATGAGCTCAGGTGGAAAGAGCAAACTGCTTGGATTAGTAAACAGGGTGGTTCCTACGTACGAAGTTTGCTCGCACATGGCGTACGGTCAATGATCCAAATTATCCGAAGCATTACGTACTGGTCTAATCTTTGGACTTATTGAAGCAATTACGCCGTTAATTGACTGGGGAATTGGCAGTGTTGCCACTAAGTATGTAGCCACTTGGGATCATTGGATTGCTTTTACATTACTAGGCGTTTTGGGACTGCATATGATCTATGAGGGATTGCAAGCACCTGATCCATCTGAAGATAAGCCTAGCCAGCATTCTTTTGTTGTTTTAGCCATTACAGCCTTTGCGACTAGCATTGATGCAATGGCTGTTGGTGTAAGTCTGGCATTTATTAATGTCAATATAATAACTACTGCGGCTGCCATAGGGTTTGCGACTTTCACGATGGTCACACTAGGTGTGATGTTGGGTCGCGTACTTGGTTTATTAGTAGGCAAGCTTGCTGAATTATTAGGCGGTTTTATTCTAATTATAATTGGTAACTATATTCTATATGAGCATCTTAATGGACTCGCATAGTAATTCGACATAAAAAAGCATAACCTGGCAATAGCAAGGTTATGCTCATATGAATTCTTCAACTTTTATTATTTATTAAAACTCATATTCAACTTGTGCACGTAGTGTACTATTTTCAGCGCCATCACTCACACCAATTAGCCAAGCTGCGTTATAGCGAATGGCATGATGATTATCCAAGGCAATCTTACCAAATATCGCAGGGCCTATACGGTGCTTTTGATTATCACTATCATCCCAATGATCCCATTTCCCAACTTCACCAATACCTTGCGCCCCGAATTCTAATTGTGGTTTCCAACGATACTTCACCTGCCATTGATATCCAGCTTCTGTGATATGTTCTTGGTCCTTACCCCCTCCAAAAGTGCGCTCGAATAGAACGTTAGCGTTAAGCTGAACTTTTCCGAAATCCGTTTGGAATAGTGGTCCGAATTTAAACTCATATGGATTCCCGTTTTGTAAGGGAGCTTCTATTTCTGTAATAAGGCCAATATCGATAGGATATTTACCCGTTTCAGTTAATTGAAATTTGTTTTCAAACTCAACGATGCTGATTCCGTCATCGCCAGCCGTCTCGCGCTTCAAATATAATTCGGTAAACCAATATTCAGTTGCGCCATAGCCAAACCCCAAACTCGTAACATGTTCTCTATCTTCCCCAGAAACCTTTCCAGTACCAGTTTTGAAATCAATCTCACGTTCACCATATTCGACTTGCGGCGTATAAACATAATCAGCAGGTCCTGCGATTGCATGAGTGCCGCAAGCAGCCATAAGCAAGACTAGCGATTGAGCTAATTTTTTTAATTTCATGCATTACTCCAAATCAATTGATTATTAAATTTTTTGTTTTGAGCGTTTGACCAGTTGCATTCCTAAGTAAATGCTAATCAGTGCTGCGAAATAAAAGAGAACCTGCATAGCGTCAGGTCGTGCGTTGTAGCCAACAAGGCCATGCAGCAAAGTACCGAACACTGATTTTTCAGGTAAATTGGTTGACGTATCCCACAAAGGGCTTATCAATCCAGGTATTACATCCGCTTGGATTAAGAAACCTGCCGCTTGCGATGCCATACCTGCAGCTAGTAACAAAACTAGAGCCCCAGTTGCATTAAAAAAGTGATGCAATGGAATTCGGAGTAAGCCTGCATACAAAAGATAACCTACTAAAATACCCGCTAATAGACCTAATACCCCTCCCGTTAGCATAATTGAAGCAGAGGCGTTCGCAGAGCTTGCAATCCCATATAGAAACAAGGCTGTTTCTGAACCTTCACGTAATACAGCAACGCTTACCAATACCATTAATATAGAACATTCACTTCGGCCATCTTTAATTGCTTTGCCTACATTCCGTGCCTGTTTTGCTAATGCCGCCCCATGCGAAGACATCCAGATACTATGCCAAGCCAGCATCAACACTGCAACACCTAGTACTACAGCATTAAAAAGCTCCTGACCTATGCCACTTGCCCAGTTGCCGATCACGTCAGCGAAAGCTGCTACTATCCCTGCCCCTAACAAACCCAAGATCACGCCCCAGGCAATCCATTGACCACGGCGAGGGACAGCTTGTGTAGCGGCAGCTAAAATTCCAATAATAATTACTGCTTCCAAGGATTCACGAAAAACGATGACTGCTGTTCCGAACATATATTTACCTAATCGATTATTTAACGATGATTACGCCTTGGGCAGTTTTCTGATTAAATTCACCGAAAAATGGGTACCGACCTGGTTTTAGTGGACCGATAAATAAACTTGCTTTGCCGCCACCTCCAATAACTTTCTCTCGGTTTAATTCAAAGCTTTCGAACTCTTCAGGAGTGGAGTCACGATTATCAATGATTAGGCGAACTTTTTTCCCAGCTGGAATTTGTAATTCACTTGGCAGAAATTGATGATTTTGAATGACAAGTGCAATTTCCTCATCTCCTGCCATCGCATAGAAGGAGTGCAAACTTAAAGCTAATGTAAACATCACTAAAGTAAATAAACTTTTCATATAAAAAATCCAAGCTAAATAATGAGAATGATAATAACTATCATTAACAATGTCAATATTTACACGAGAAATAACCATATCTTTTCACATAGAACTTTCTATTGACATAACCTCCCCCTGGGGATAGCTACGCGTCGCTCATGGATCATTGGTACGTATGGGTTTTTTATAAGAAAGGGCTTTTTAAATGAGAATGCAAACTGAAGTTTCACTGGTTTCCTCACTACCACATTTGTTTCATCCAACTATTCTGAATGCATGTGGCATCTCT
>JACMMS010000074.1 GCA_014378915.1 Methylophilaceae bacterium | reverse complement strand
GCGTGCATTAATGCTGCTTTGCTTTACTATCACTTACGTAAAGCTAATATATATCAGCCACAGCCAGGTTGGTTAGTCTTTATAGTTAAATTACTAATAGCGCTCAGCGTAATGGGCGTGGCATTATATTTTGCGATGGGTGATACGCATTTATGGCTAAACTTTGGGTTAATGAAGCGCCTAATCTTTATCAGTGGATTAGTGTTGCTAGGCGGGGTAAGTTATTTTGCAACATTGTTGTTGCTAGGCTTTAGGCCGCGTGATTACATGCGTAGAGTAAAAACTTAATGCAAGTCTTTAGGCATATTCCAAGTGTTTTACAGCAACCATGTGCGTTAGCCATTGGTAATTTTGATGGCATGCATTTGGGCCACCAAGCTTTATTAAAAAAGCTGACTGAAAATGAACGAGCCCTTCATTTAATTTCGGCGGTTATGACGTTTGAACCACACCCGCGCGAGTTTTTTGCACCTGAGAGTGCGCCACCTAGACTGTGTTCTTTACGTGAGAAGTTGGAGCATTTTGCGGAGGCAGGGGTCGATAAAGTCTATGTATGTCGCTTTAACCGCAGTTTTGCAAAAGTGACAGCCGATGAGTTTATGCAAGTGATTTTGCGCGATTCACTCAATGCGCAAGCTATTTTAGTAGGCGAAGATTTCAGATTTGGCGCAATGCGTACAGGCTCCATTGTTGATTTTATTAATGCAAAATTTAATTTAATCAGTTTGTCGCAGGTAGATCTACAAGATGCTCGTGTATCCAGCACGCGTGTTCGTGCAGCATTGGCCGCCGGTAATTTACAGGAAGCAACAAGTTTGCTTAATCGCCCTTATAGTATTAGCGGCAAAGTCGTGCATGGCGCGAAACGGGGGCGACAATTAGGTTTTCCAACGGCTAACGTGCATATGCGCCATGAGCGCCCAGCCCTGACTGGTGTTTATGCAGTAAAATTAGACGGATTAAACAGCGTTGCGAATTTAGGCGTGCGTCCTACCATTGCCGGCATACCTAAACTCTCACTAGAAGTACATGTGCTTGATTTTAATGATGATTTATATGGTAAACACGTGCATGTAGAATTTTTGCATAAAATCCGTGATGAAATGAAGTTTGACGGTTTAGATGCATTAAAAGCGCAAATCGCACAAGATGTGATTGTGTCGAGAAATTTTTTTACTGGCTTCATTCCCGTGTAGGCGGGAATCCAGTCAAATATCAATTCAAGTATTGTTGGTTGATTCAGCCACTTTACGCAACATAATTACTTAGATTCCCGCCTACGCGGGAATGACGAAAACCGAAACATTGAACATAGATTTTTGAGATTTTTAGATGACCGAAGAAAATACAAATAAATATAAATTAAACCTGCCTGAAACTACGTTTCCGATGCGTGGCGATTTAGCGAAGCGTGAACCCGCTTGGTTAAAACAATGGATGGACAAAAAGCTTTACGAGCGTATTCGTGCATCGCGCAAAGGGGCTAAAAAATTCATTCTGCATGATGGCCCTCCGTATGCCAACGGGGATATTCACATCGGTCATGCCGTTAATAAAATCCTAAAAGACATCATCGTTAAATCTAAAACCTTGAGTGGTTTTGATGCGCCCTATGTGCCGGGCTGGGATTGCCACGGTTTGCCAATTGAGTTGGTGGTTGAAAAGAGCCACGGTAAAAATATAGACCCAGCCAAGTTTCGTGAGTTGTGCCGCGCCTATGCGGCAGAACAAGTCGAGCGTCAAAAGAAAGATTTTATCCGTTTAGGTGTGTTGGGTGATTGGGATAACCCATATCTAACAATGGACTTCAAAACCGAAGCCGACATCATGCGCGCTTTGGGTGAAATCTATACCAATGGTTACCTGTATCAAGGTAGCAAACCCGTACATTGGTGCGTGGATTGCGGCTCAGCATTGGCTGAGGCTGAGGTGGAGTATGAAGATGTGAATTCGCCTGCGATTGATGTAGGGTTTAAGGTTGTAGATAATTCTGCTTTAAGTAAAGCTTTTGGCGTGGAAGTCACAGGTGATACTTATGCAGTTATTTGGACAACAACACCATGGACGTTACCAGCTAACCAAGCGGTGAGCGTTCATCCAGAATTTGACTATACATTATTAGAAATAATAAGAAATCAGAAATCAATAAATGTAATTGTTGCTAAAGAGCTTAAGAATAATTTTGCGGAAGCAATTTTTGCAGCTACAGATGCAGAAATAAAAGAAAAAAGTGTTGCAACTAAAGGTATAAATTTAAATGGTTTGACACTACAGCACCCATTTGACAACCGCCAAGTACCAATAATCTGCGGTGAACATGTTACAGCAGACGCTGGTACAGGCTTAGTTCACACAGCTGCTGCACACGGTAACGATGATTGGCTTGTAATGAAAGCTAACTTACCAAATGAAGAGCCACGTATTTTAATGGGTGGAGATGGTAAGTTCTTTAATAGCGATCTGATCGAGTTTAAAGCAATTCGCGGTTTAAGTCGTCAAGATGCCAACAAAGTAATTTTGGCTGTCATGCAAGAAAATGGTACTTTGTTAGCAAGTGCTCGTTTAAATCATAGCTTTCCGCATTGCTGGCGCCACAAAACGCCGTTGATGCAACTCGCCACGCATCAGTGGTTTATTGGCATGAACCAAAACTGGCACATTTCTAAAGATCCCCACTCTCATGTTGAGACACATTTACCTCTTAGAAAGTTAGCTAATCAGGCGGTAGATAAAACCGAATTTTTCCCAGCTTGGGGTCGTGCGCGTTTAGAGGCAATGATTAAAAATCGCCCGGACTGGTGTGTGTCACGTCAGCGCAATTGGGGCGTGCCAATGCCATTTTTTGTGCATAAAGAAACGGGTGTGCCACACCCGCAAACGCCAATATTATTAGAGAAAGCAGCTTTGCTCGTTGAAAAATCAGGCGTTGAAGCTTGGTTTAGCTTAGATGGCGCTGAGTTTTTAGCGCAATATGCGGCTGAAAATGCTGCTGAATACAAAAAAGTAACCTATACATTAGACGTATGGTTTGATTCTGGCGCAACGCACGCGGCCGTATTAAAACGTCGCCCAGAACTTGCTTACCCAGCAGATTTGTATTTAGAAGGTTCAGACCAGCATCGCGGCTGGTTCCAATCCAGCTTGCTGACTGGCTGTGCGATTGATGGCCGTGCACCTTATGAAGCCTTGCTAACGCATGGTTTTGTGGTAGATGGCGCAGGCCATAAAATGAGTAAATCTAAAGGCAATGTCGTCGCGCCACAAAAGGTGATGGATACCTATGGTGCAGATATTCTTCGCTTGTGGACAGCGTCTACCGATTACTCTGGCGAACTGACGATTTCTGATGAAATCTTAAAACGCGTTGCAGAAAGCTATCGCCGTATTCGTAATACCATGAAGTTTTTATTGGCGAATATTGCTGATTTTGATGCAGGTAAAGATTTACTACCAGTGAGTGAATGGTTAGAAATCGATAAATATGCGCTGGTGCTCACTGAAAAATTGCAAACAGAAGTATTAGCTGATTATGACCGTTACGAATTTCATCTAGCCGTACAAAAATTCGTCAGTTTCTGTTCAGAAGACCTAGGTGGTTTTTACCTTGATATTCTGAAAGACAGGCTCTACACGGCAGGTGAAAATTCACATCCACGCCGAGCCGCGCAGAGTGCTTTGTATCACATCACGCATTGCATGATGAGATTGATGGCGCCGATTTTGAGCTTTACTGCCAATGAGATTTGGCAGACTTTAGGCTTAGATGCAGATAAAACGGTGTTTGAAGATGTTTGGTATGCATTACCAAAGCATGAATTAAGTCAAAAAGAAGTTTTAGCTTGGCAAGACGTGATTAGTGTTCGCGGGCTTGTGAATAAGGCGATTGAAGAGAAACGTGCACAAAGTCTGGTTGGTTCATCATTACAATCAGAAATTGATATTCATACAGATGGTCAATTGTATGCGTCGTTATCTAGCTTAGAGAATGATTTGCGCTTTGTAATGATAACCTCACGCGCAAACGTATACCAAAAAGCTGGCTCTGGAGTACAAATTGAGGTAACGCCAAGTGCACATAAAAAATGCGACCGCTGTTGGCACTATCGCGCTGATGTTGGATCTGACCCTGAGCATCCAGCAATCTGTGGTCGTTGTGTGAGCAACTTATATGGCAAAGGTGAAGTGCGCAAATATGCTTAATTACCTGACTTCCGTCATTCGTGTGAAAACGGGAATCCATTTTTGCACTCTTTTTAAGAACAACGTCAAAATGGATTCCCGCCTGTGCGGGAATGACAAGGTAGAGGGATGAAAGCGCTTCATAAATGGTTTTCCATTAGCGCAATTGTGGTTGCGCAAGATCTTTACACTAAACATTTAATTCAAGGTGCATTTCAGTATGGTGATCATTTAACTATTACTAGCTTTTTTGATTTGGTGCGCTACCATAATGAAGGCGCAGCATTTAGTTTTTTAGCCAATGCTGGCGGTTGGCAGAAGTTATTTTTTAGTGGTATTTCAATTGTGGCGATTATTGTGATTACTTATTTAATTCGCAAACATCGTCAAGAGAAATTCTTTTGTCTGGGTTTAGCCTTAATATTAGGCGGTGCGATTGGTAATTTGTATGACCGTTTAACTTTAGGTTATGTGG
Organism: Methylophilaceae bacterium; assembly: GCA_014378915.1. Classification (GTDB taxonomy): domain Bacteria; phylum Pseudomonadota; class Gammaproteobacteria; order Burkholderiales; family Methylophilaceae; genus JACMMS01. Next base: position 267 of record JACMMS010000074.1, on the reverse strand, counting down.
TAGATTTTTTGTTTTTCCATCTACACGATTTGTATTGGCCAGCCTTTAATGTGGCGGATAGTGCAATTTGTGTAGGGGTGGCCACATTGCTATTTGATAGCTTTAAAAAACCTCGATAATAGAGATTAAAATACAATAGTGGCTCATAAATAGTCACACAAATATTGCTACGTTAAACGCTAGGAGATTGCTGTGCCAGATTGGAAAAAACTTATTGCTAGTAAAATTGCAGTAGCACAGCGAGGTGCAGCGCCAGGCAAAATAAAT
>JACMMS010000073.1 GCA_014378915.1 Methylophilaceae bacterium | reverse complement strand
CGTTGCCAGAAATAGAGATGGTACTAAAAGCGCTCTGCGATGAAGGTTATATTGTAGTAGTTTCAGAGTCACCATCAATCAGAATCGCAACAGTGAATCAAAATGTGATTGCTACACATTCATTACCAGCCAAAGAAATTCTACCCAGAGAAATTCCACCACCAGTAGCTCAAAACTCACAACAGCTCAATTTAGCAAAAAATGAGATGATTAACGAGGTTAATGTCCTGCTTGGAAAAGATGCAAATTTAGTCATTATGAAAATTCAAAATGCTAAAACTAACGACGAGTTATTTGCATTACTGATGGGGCTTAAAAAAATTATCGGAATGTATGCGGGGGCAGATAAAGCTGAAAAATTTGCGATTAAATTTACCCATATCGCAACGATGTAATGCAACATTTAAATTTTCATCAAGACATGAAATAACTAAAATCAATAAGGAATGATCATGCAATTTCACTTAATTATGACCACTCAATTTTCTTTTATGGCGGCTTTTTTGGCAATGCTAGGTGGTGTCTATTACTTTACGCTAATGAAAAATACTGTACCTATTGAGTACCAATCAAGTGTAGCCACCTGAGCGGTTTACTGTTTTATGGCAGCCGTTATGTATGCATATATGAATTATAAGTATGGTGTTGGTTCGGACGCATTAAAAAATGGACATTACCCAACAGTGCTTCGCTACATTGACTGGATTGTCACAACGCCGCTGATTGTTCTTAAGTTTCCCCAGCTATTATCTGGTTCTAAAGGGGCGGGTGCAATTGCTACATTGGTGATTGTTGCAGATTTCATTATGATTATTTTTGGATTTATTGGAGAAACCTCAATCAATATTAATAATTCAACTTCATTTAATATTGTAGGCGTGGCTATGTTTGGAATATCTATGTTGGCTTGGTTGTTTATTTTATTTATTTTGTATTCTTCAGTTACCACAGCATCTGCAGACAAATTAGGGCCAATTCAATCTGGTCTGTCTAAACTTAAATTGTTTATTTTACTAGGTTGGGCAATTTACCCGCTAGGTTATCTGATTACACTATTGTCAGACGATCCATCTATGCGATTGGTAAGAGAGCTGGTTTACAATATAGCGGATTTATTTAACAAAGTTGGCTTTGGTATGGTGGCTCTATACGCTGTGCAGCAGTTGGTGAATGAAACTAAAATGCGCCAGTCATTATCAGAGCTTTAACAGTAAAATTACCTTAAAAAATTGCCGCTGGGTTTATTTAACCTAGCGGCTTTTTTATTCTGATGAATAAATTAATGACTGATATGAAGTGTTAATTGTCGTTGCTAATTCCGCAATACTCAACGGCATTTTACAGACACATTTTTTACTGCTTAATAATGAAAACCTCTTATTCTATTTAATGCTTATTTGCAATGAAACTTTGAAGTTACTTACTATTGTTTGAACTACTGTCAAGTTAAATACACAAAGTAATGTTTTACAAAGTATTAACAATTTGACACGTAACATTAACAACATGATTGTGCTCAAGAAGTAGTTTACTTCGGCGAAAACACAATTAAGTTTTCATAACGATTGGAGATATAAATGATGAGAAGTTTAGATTTATCCATTAAAAATAAGGCGATTGTTGCACTAGCAGCCTTTGCGGTCAGTACACCCGCACTGGCAGCCAGTAATGTTATTTTACAAGCCAGCGATTTTGTTGGTATATCGTTCTGGCTAATATCGATGGCATTAGTCGCATCTACCGCGTTCTTTTTTCTGGAAAGAGATCGTGTAGCAGGTAAATGGAAAACGTCACTAACGGTGTCGGGTTTGGTTACCTTGGTTGCGGCAGTGCACTACTTTTACATGCGTGACGTATGGGTAGCCACTGGCTCAACACCAACGGTATATCGTTATATTGACTGGTTAATTACAGTGCCACTGTTAATGATTGAGTTTTACTTAATTTTAGCGGCCATTGCTAAAGTGCCAAAGGGTGTATTTTGGCGCTTAATGATTGGTACATTAGTCATGCTTGTGGGCGGTTATTTAGGTGAGGCCGGTTATATGAGTGTTGTACCTGCGTTCATTATTGGTATGCTAGGTTGGGCTTATATTTTATGGGAGATTTTTGGTGGCGAAGCCAGCAAAATCAACGCAAATCAAGCGCCTGCAAATGTACAGTCAGCGTTTAATTTAATGCGTTGGATTGTCACCATAGGTTGGGCAATTTATCCAGTAGGCTACTTTTTTGGCTACTTAACAGGCAGTGATCCAGCAGACAGCATGAAAGCGCTTAATATTGTGTACAACCTTGCTGATGTACTCAACAAAATTGCTTTTGGTGTGATTATTTGGTCAGTTGCTGTAACCGAAAGTGAAAAAAAATAGAGAAAAGTAATCGTTAAACCATGCTAGTGCTATGCGGCAATATTTAATTTACAGCAATTTTAATATTGCTTTATATAAAGCGTTGCATAGCACGGCATTTTATCGACAATAATCGTGATTAATATGACCACTCAAACCTTGCTGATCAAACCATCTGAAAGTGATTTCGTCTATTTTTCAATAAATGATGCCATTCAACAAGTGGATAGTTTGCTGTTGAAAGTTGTTACAGCGCAAGAATATACAGATCAAGCTGCTAACGCTTGTTTAGAGGCAGTTAAGTATCATTTTGCTGCGCCGGGTCAAAAAGTAAGAGCTAAACTCTGCTTACACGCTTGCATGAAATTGGGCGTGAATACGGGCGATATGCTTATATTGGCAGCAGTATCTGAGCTACTTCACAACGCATCACTCATTCACGATGATATTCAAGATAATGATGAAACTCGCCGTGGCTGTGCATCGGTTTGGAAAAAATTTGGCGTAGATATCGCTATCTGCGCTGGCGATTTATTGCTATCAACGGCTTATGGTGTGTTGGCAAACTACAGCAACCCTAAACTACTTCCCAAACTAATAACAACAATCAATGCGCAAACAAGGGCTGCTATTGAAGGGCAATCAAGCGATATTTCGTATAAAAACAATCAAAAAATTTCATTAGAAAAATATGCGCAAATTGCAGCAAAAAAATCGGGTGCATTATTAAGTTTGCCAATAGAAATGGCTTTAATTGCTTCTGAAAATGTTGAATGGTTGGAAACAACCAAAAAAGCCTGCGCTAACTTTGCTGTTGGTTATCAAATCATTGATGACATTGAGGATATTGTAAAAGATGCAGGCAATAAAAACGTGCGGCAATCCATCAATATCAATTTTGTACTCAAAGATTTAGGATTTGACAAACCACAACATGAAGCATCGCTTCTCTGTCAAGATTACTTAAACCAAGTAGTTAACTACGCGCAGCAGCTACCAAAGGGCTCAGGGCAATTTTTGTTGCGCTTAGTTGAAACATTAAAAAACAAACTACACAGTGCATCAACTACGTAAAGCGTTTACACAATGAAGCACGCACTCGTGATTGGCGGTGGTTTTGGAGGCATGGCCGCTGCAATGCGCCTTAGCGCTAAAAATTACCAAGTAACCTTAGTGGATAGAGCGCCAATGCTAGGTGGCAGAGGCCAAGTGTTTATAAAAAATGGCTATAAACACGATGCTGGACCAACCGTAATAACGGCGCCGTTTTTGTTAGAGGAGTTGTTTGCACTATTTAACGAAAAGTTAGAAGACCACATCAAATTAGTACCATTAACCCCTTGGTATCGCTTTTACTTTGCAGATAAAACAAGCTTTAATTACGGCGGTACTTTAGACGAAACCTT
>JACMMS010000072.1 GCA_014378915.1 Methylophilaceae bacterium | reverse complement strand
TTTAAGATGTCACGCTCCATCTCAGCACGTGCAAGGGCTTGTTTTAGTTGCTTGTTCTCAGCTTCTAAATCTAATGAAGCAACCTTAATACCTTGGGAACTTGCAAACAAACTTGACCGGGCCTTATTGACCCATGTGCTTAATGTTGCCTTGGGAATACAGCTGCTGTGAGACAGCAATAACGCCTTGGCCCTGATTTAGCACTAATTTTACTACTTCGGATTTTAACTCTGACGTGTAAATCTCTTTTGACCGCTTTTCCATCTGATTACCCCTTTGAAAATACATTCTACTTCAGATCAAAGTGTCTATTATTTCAACAGGGGTCATGTGTTTACATTAGTGGTTTTTTTGAGTTATTGGGCACAATTTCAATTTGGTTTGTGCCTGTTAGAACCTTAACAGGCTATGGTCTGATATTGTTAATTGCGATTGTTACTTTAGCCAATATCCAGATGTTTCACCACCCAGAATTATTTCCTGATATTCCATGCTGGGCGTTAGTAGTTAGGTTCCCTGTACAAGCTGGATTGATATGGCTTATTTGGTGGTCTACTAGAGAAACAAATAGATAGACGAGGTAAATAGTTATGGAAGGTAAGTAGAATTACTAAGCAATTAATGTGTCAATTACAAAATCGGCGTTAATTTAAAACCAGCTCTACGCAATGACGCCACTAAGCCAGTCTCACCAGCTAAGTGTGAGGCACCAACTGCAACAAATAACTTTTTGTTTTGCGCTGATTCGGCAATACGCTTAGCCATTACAGTATTACGATCGGTGAGAATTTTTTGGCGCATTCTGTTCCACAAAGCTTTGGGCAACATGCCACCAGTAATTTTGTCATCAAGCTGGGCGACTTGGTCAGAACTACCTGACAAATAGGCATGGAGCAAAGCCTCATAATCATGTTTCTTTTGTTGTGGTGTTCGTTTTAGTACGGCACGTAACATGGTAATTTGCTCCGCTGTGCTGAAGTCATCCATGGTAGAAAAGTGCTCTACTGGATCTTCAATCCCAACAACATCTTTACCTTGCTCTTCCGCTTTGCTCATTAACAAATTATCTTGGCTAAACTCAGTTAGCGGCCTTGGCGAGTCAAACACAACCGCTAAAAGCCAAGGTTTCATGTGCATTGCAGCGCTACGATGCATAGAATGAAACTCTGCTAGCTCATATACTTTATCTAGCTCAGGCTCAGTTAATAAAGTGGTTAAATCGCCATCAGGCATCATGAATACGCTGGGGCTATTAGGTGAAAGTGTCTCCATGACAAACACATCGGATGCTTTCACCGCATCTAAGACAGCAGGTTTAAAATCGGTGAGGCGGTTATCATCGGAATGCATAGTGCCAAATAGATAACTTACTTTGCCTGTAGGTGATTCTAATTGCCAAAACAGACCTTTTTCTGTGGCTAAGGTATTACTTGAAAAGGTCAATAGTGGTAATAATAAACCTATTTTTAAGAATTTTTTGATTGGTGCAAACATCGATAAATACATCAGTGCAACCTTTAGTTGGTTAGTATGAAACGCGTAAGCCAATCACTGGCTTTAGGTCATCTCTTTTAATTCAAATTTCTAATTTAGACAACGTGCAATTAGAAAATAATGACCTTGCATGCATTTAGTATGTAAAGAATTATTTTTTATGAGGAGCACAGTGTTACGACGAAAGTTAAATTTACAGAAATGTCCTTTATGAATATTTTCGCTTTTTCTGTGACATTTGTCCGTTATCATTAGTTCGAGCAGGCCGAACCGCACGCTCTAACTTCTCACCTTTTACTGTTGTAATTAGCTTAGCTGTAATCGGTTGCCACTGTGGAATAAGGTGTTTTTTGGTGTTACCAATTAAATCACCACGCCCCATCTGTTTCAATGCTTCGCGCAATAAAGGCCAGTTATTGGGGTCATGGTAACGAACAAATGCCTTATGTAATTTACGTACGCCTGCCGCCTTAGGAATAGGAACATCATCACTATCTGCCGTGACTTTACGTAATGGATTTTTACCTGAGTGGTACATAGCAGTTGCCATCGCCATAGGTGTAGGAGTGAAAGTTTGTACTTGATCTAACTTAAAATCATACTTTTTAAGCCAAAGCGCTAAATTCAGCATATCTTCATCCGTTGTACCTGGATGCGCCGCGATAAAGTATGGAATTAAATATTGCTCTTTACCCGCTTCTTTACTGAACTTTTCAAACATGAGTTTGAACTCATCATAAGCACCCATGCCTGGTTTCATCATTTTGCTCAGCACGTTTTTTTCACTATGCTCAGGCGCAATTTTTAAGTAGCCTCCCACATGATGTTGTACTAATTCTTTTACGTATTCAGGTGATTTCACCGCCAAATCGTAACGCAGTCCAGAGCTTACTAAAATCTTCTTCACACCCTTGATGGCACGTGCTTTGCGATAAAGCTGGATAAGCGAACTATGATCTGTATTTAGGTTTTCACACACACCAGGGTATACGCATGATAATTTACGACATGATTTCTCAATCGTTTCAGATTTACATGATAAGCGATACATATTGGCAGTTGGCCCGCCAAGGTCAGAAATAACACCAGTAAAGCCTTCAACTTTATCGCGAATCTCTTCAACTTCTTTCAAAATACTGGCTTCAGAACGACTTTGTATTATGCGCCCTTCATGCTCTGTAATACTGCAAAATGTACAGCCACCGAAGCAGCCTCGCATAATATTCACAGAAAATCGAATCATATCCCAAGCTGGGATTTTCGCGTTTTGATATACCTGATGCGGCCGACGTGCGTACGGCATATCGTAAACATAATCCATCTCTTTAGTTGTAAGCGGAATTGGCGGCGGATTAAGCCACACTTCCCTATCGCCGTGACGTTGTATCAATGCACGTGCATTGCCTGGATTAGCTTCCAAATGCAGCACACGAGAGGCATGCGCATACAAAACGGGGTCATTAGACACCTCTTCAAAGCTTGGCAAGCGCACCGCTTGTTTACTTCTGTCCGCCTTGGGTTTACGTACAATCGCAATCGCCTTTGTGCCTTCTGGCAAAGCATCTTTAAGTACATCGGTAGCATCTGCATTGGCATCGGCAGCACAGCTGGCATCCGCTTTACCCATTTTCATTTCATAAGGGTCTACGTGTTTATCTATATTACCTGGGCGATCTAGCTTGGTACTTTCAACTTCATCCCAACCATCAGGCATACCTTTACGTAGATAAGCCGTGCCGCGAATATCCGTAATATCTACAATTCTTTCGCCCTGAGCAATACGATGACTTAACTCAACCAAAGCACGTTCAGCATTACCGTAAAGCAAAATATCGGCTTTAGAATCAATTAACACCGAGCGACGAACTTTGTTCGACCAGTAATCATAATGTGCAATACGGCGTAGTGAGGCCTCAATGCTCCCTAATACCAAAGGCACATTCGGGTAAGCCTCACGACAACGCTGCGTGTAAACTAAAATAGCGCGGTCTGGGCGCTTTCCACCGTCGTTATTGGGTGTGTAGGCATCATCCGAGCGAATTTTGCGGTCAGCCGTATAACGATTAACCATACTATCCATGTTGCCTGCAGTAATACCGAAATATAAATTTGGTTTACCAAGTGCTTTAAACGGTTCGGCAGATTGCCAATCTGGCTGCGCGATAATACCTACGCGAAAGCCTTGCGATTCTAGCAAGCGCCCAACTAACGCCATACCGAAACTAGGATGATCGATATAAGCATCGCCAGTAACCAAAATGATGTCGCAACTATCCCAACCAAGTACATCCATTTCAGCACGACTCATCGGTAATATCGGCGCCACCCCAAAACGTTTAGCCCAATAAGGGCGATAAGTATTGATAGGTTTGGCTAGGCTGTTGGTATAGTGTTCCATGCGACTTAAATTTCACTGCTTTTAACGATTAACTGGACCCCATCTTACGCGATAATGGCTTGATTAAGAAGGATTAATTAAGTTAATTCATGTGCTAAGTAGTTAATTTTTAACTAAAAGTAAACTCAAGTATCTAATCTCACGTTAAGATGTTCATCAGTTACATTAAGTTCTCGGAGTTTTAATGGATCTATTTCAACGTTTTTCATCACCACTTTTTATTGCGCTTTTTAACTGCATGTTAACAATTAGCTTGCTATCAGGTTGTGCCGCGCTGACTACACGCACAGTCAGCGTCAGCGAATCTGACATCCAAAATAAAATTGCTAAAACCCTTAATATGCCGATCACTTTGCACAATATATTTAATGTTAATTTAAGCAACCCAGTTTTGAAGCTAGATGAGAGAACAGGCAGGCTTAACACTACTATAGATGCCAATATTACAAACTCACTTGATAAAACACTTATCACGGGGAAACTCAGTGTTTCTGGCATGCCTCGCTTTGATAATGCAACGAACACTCTCATGTTATCCAACACTAAAATTGAAAATTTCAATGTAGATGGTATAAACACAGAATTTAGCAAATTAGTGAATGCTTTTACTGAAAGCTTTGGTGATGAATTGCTCAATGAAATTCCACTTTATACCTTGAAATCAGCGGATTTAAAAGTAGGCAATACCATTTACACACCAACAGAATTTAAAGTGATTGGCAATCGCTTACAAGTAACACTAAAAGCTAATTAGGTCATAATAAAACCAAATGAAATCCATACAGTACAAAGTAACAGGTATGACTTGCGGCGGATGCGTTAGCCTTGTGCAAACCACGCTTGAGCCATTTGCAAAAGTATCAAAAGTGACTTTAGAACCACCAATAGTAACGCTCACAGATGCGACCATTGATATAGAATTACTCAATCAAATGCTAGCAGCGACAGGTAAATATAGGTTATTGGCCATACAGGCTACGCCAACGCTAAAAACTGCCGCATTAAAATCTACAGCAAGCGTTGTAGCAGTTAAATCAAATAGCTGGATTAAAACTTATCAGCCATTATTATTAGTATTCGCTTATATTTTACTCGTCTCACTCGCTATAGAAGTAAAAAATGGTAGTTTTGTATTGCATAGCTGGATGCCACATTTCATGGCTGGATTCTTTCTCATATTTTCATTTTTTAAGCTGTTAGATATCCGCGGCTTTGCAAGTAGCTATGCAATGTACGACTTACTAGCCAAACGCATACCTGTTTATGGACTTATCTACCCATTTATAGAATTAGGCTTAGGGTTGTCTTATGTACTCAATTGGCAGCCCTTTTACACTAATTTAGCAACGTTTATGGTAATGACATTTTCTAGTGTTGGCGTAATTTTAGCGGTAGTTAATAAACAGAAGATTCGCTGTGCTTGCTTGGGTGCTGTGTTTAATTTACCTATGAGTACTGTTACTATTATTGAAGATATATTGATGGCAGCCATGGCACTTTGGATGTTTTTGATTTAGTTATTGTTGTTTATTTATAACTATCGTCCAGAAATGCAATTTATTAAGAATTTTCTACCAATGCAATTTTTAAGGTTCGCATTTGAGTTACGGCTATTACCAATTACCTAAGGGGCGTGTAGCGGCAATTGATGATTACGAGGGGCATCAATGCGATTTCCCACCTGTCAAAAAGGCGCTCACAGAACCTAACGGCTTACTCGCTATAGGAGGAGATTTATCACCTCAAAGACTTTTATTGGCCTATCAACAAGGCATATTTCCATGGTTTAACGAAGATGAACCTATTATGTGGTGGAGCCCAGACCCACGCATGGTATTGTTTCCTAGTGAGCTTAAGCTCTCAACATCTCTACGAAAACGCCTTAAAAAGACGGATTATGAAGTGCGTTTTAATACAGCTTTCAATAACGTGATACAACAATGCGCGCAAACAGTGCGCCATAAAAACGCAGTAGATAAACCTGCTGAATCAATGATATCTCCCACTTGGATTAGTAGCAAAATTATCGAAGCTTATACTGTGCTACATCAATTAGGTTTTGCACACTCTGCTGAAACATGGATGAATGGCGAGTTGGTAGGTGGCTTATATGGTGTAAAAATTGGCAATATGTTTTATGGTGAGTCGATGTTTCATCATGTGAGCGATGCTTCTAAAATTGCATTTGTTTACTTAGTAGAACATCTGCAACAACAAGGCGTACAAATGATTGACTGCCAAATGAAAACCACACATTTGGCAAGTTTGGGTGCACGTGAAATTCCACGTACAGAATTCAGTCGCAAACTGTTAGAATCAATCTCATGACATTACCAAGTGAAGCGCCTCTTCATAAATTACAATTTTACGTAACTACAGCTTACGTATGCGGCTATTTGCCTAATCAACGCGCACAATCACTCATTGCTACACCACAACATTTAATTAATGCTCAGGTTTACAGTGGGCTCATTCAAGAAGGTTTCAGGCGTAGTGGAAAATTTGCCTACAGACCTCATTGCGAAAATTGTAACGCCTGCACACCTGTGCGTTTGTTAGTGGATGATTTCACGCCCAATCGCAGCCAAAAACGTAGTTTCAAACAACACTTAAGCTTAACAGTAAGTATTTTACCGCTCGCTTTTCATCAGGACCATTTTGAACTTTACAGAACTTACCAATTAGCGAGGCACGATGATAATTTATCTCAAGATAAAGGTAACCACGACACAGAAAGCAAAGCCAGCCAATATCGTGACTTTTTGGTAGAAAGTAATGTAGAAACCTTATTAATTGAGTTTCGACTTGATGGCATACTTAAAATGGTGAGTGTAATAGATATTTTACGCGATGGAATTTCTGCAGTTTATACATTTTATGAAACTAATGATTTGCATACTAGTTATGGCACATTTAATATCATGTGGCTAAGTGAATGGACTCGTCAACTTGGCTTGCCCTATTTATATTTAGGCTACTGGATTAAAAATAGCCAAAAAATGGCCTACAAACAAAACTTCAAGCCGCAACAAGCGCTGATAGATGGTGAGTGGCTCGCACTGAATATTCCAACGTAACATGCATACGCTAACTCAATATATACCCTTAAATGCTGAAAGAAATTTAGTATGAATAATATAGAAGCGCTTTCTTATATCAACGCCTTGTTGGCAAAAATGATTGAGATGAAAGCTTCAGATTTATTCATTTCAGCTAATTTTCCACCGGCTTTCAAAATTGACGGGAAAATGACACCCGTCACCAATCAAAAATTGAGTGATATGCACACAAAAGCTTTTGCTTACGCGCTGATGAGCGACAAGCAAAAGCTTAATTTCGAACAAGAAAAAGAAGCGAACTTCGCCGTTTGGCCCAAAGAAATTGGTCGTTTTCGCGTGAATGTATTTGTACAACAAGAGTGTGTTGGTATGGTGTTGCGCGTAATTACGACCAAAATCCCCAATTTTGATGAAATGGGTTTACCTAATCAACTTAAAGAAGTCATGATGGCAAAGCGCGGCCTCATTATTCTAGTCGGCGGAACCGGTTCAGGTAAATCGACCACCCTTGCGGCACTGATTGATTACCGCAATGAGCATAGCTATGGTCATATCATCACAATTGAAGACCCTGTGGAATATATACATCCTAGTAAAAATTGTTTAATTACACATCGTGAAGTAGGTCGCGATACTTTGGATTGGTTTCCCGCGCTTAAAAACACTTTACGCCAAGCACCTGATGTCATTTTAATTGGTGAAATTCGTGACCGAGAAACGATGGAGTTTGCGCTTAATTTTGCAGAAACTGGTCATCTTTGCATGGCAACGTTACATGCTAACAGTGCCAACCAGGCCCTAGATCGCATCCTCAACTTCTTCCCAGAAGAACGTCATGCACAATTACATATGGATTTATCGCTCAATTTGCGCGCATTTGTTTCACAACGCTTGGTGCCAAAAAAAGGGGGTGGCCGCTGTGCTGCCATTGAGATTTTATTAAACTCACCACTCATTGCCGATTTAATCTTAAAAGGCGAAACCAATATGGTGAAAGAAGCCATGGCAAAGTCTGTTGAACAGGGCATGCAAACCTTCGACCAAGCGCTATTTGCGTTAGCTGAAGAAGGTCGCATTTCTGAAGATGATGCTCTACGTAATTCAGACTCTATTAACGAATTACGTTTGAAATTTAAGCTACATGGTAAAGGTGCCAAGCTTGCGAAATCAGATGATAGGCTCTCTGGATTATCATTGCATGAGGACGAACCAAAAGAAGAAGCATTAACTGCAGAAGAAATGTTTAAATTAGCGAAATAGTGCAACCAGCTGTAAGCAAAAGTAACTTATCTTGCAATAATTAAGCCGAGTGTCAGAGCCGGCTTGCCGCCAATACTGCTCCTAAAATTCCCACATTTTCGTGAACTACAACCTTGACAGGCATGGCTTTTAATGTGGCTTGATACCTTAGGTCTTTATCTAAAAATGCACGTATAAAAGAGCCATCACTCAATTTATTAATAATTTTAGGTGCAATACCACCCGCCACATAAACACCAGCAGTCGCCATGCCGAGCAGTGCAAAATTACCTGTTTGGGCGCCATAAATTTGAATGAATAAATCTAATACTTGTTCGGCCACTTTATCTTTGTTATTAATAGCGAACTCACTAATCACAGCCGCTTTATCTCCAGTTGAAAGAGCTGCCAGAATTTCTGCACTTGGCTGAACATGTTTAACTTCGACAAAAAAATCAAATATGTTCACTAATCCTGGGCCAGATAAGGCTCTTTCCCAATGCGCCCATTGGTATCGGGTTTGTAAATACTTTAAAAATTCTATCTGCAAATCATTAGTAGCCGCAAAATCTGCATGACCACCTTCGGAAGCCACCACCTCATAATATTCACCCTGCCACACTAAAAAAGCATGCCCTAAACCAGTACCCGCGCCAATAATCACTTGTGTCGCTTGTGGTATGGCATTACCTACTTGCAAAGTCACTGTATCTTGCTCTTTTAATTCAGCTATACCGTAGCCTGCTGCTTGAAAATCATTAATTAGCCTGACTTTTTCAATACCAAGCTTTATTTGCAGATCATCTGCATCGAGCGTCCAAGGCAGGTTAGTGGTAAAAGCCGTACGCGCTGTAACAGGTCCAGCAACACCAAAACATGCACTAGTTGCACGCTGATTTGTAATTATAAAAGCTTCATTTATAAAATCTAATGCAACTTCTAAAAAAGTAGCACGAGCCCGGCTGTCATATCGCTTTTCATATAGCACTACAAAGCCGTCAGAACTATGCTCCGCCAACTGCAACAACGTTTTCGTACCACCAATATCGCCTGCTAACACTGCCATATCTAACTCTTTATTATTAAATAATTATTTAAAAATAACTATAGCACCAAGCCTAATAAGGTTCGTTAAAATTTTCATGAATCATTAACAGCAAACTCTCTAGTTTTGAGTATTGCATAACTATTTAAGACTCTGCACTCCTAATCATTAAATGATGTCTAATGTGAAATAACTGAGTATAGCTAAAAGTTAAATAGCAAAAATGTTACAATTTGGTTTTGTAATTTACCGCATTTTCTTTTTGTAATATTTTTTGGTCTAGCATTTTTTGCTGAATATTTAACTTTTGAAAAAAATCGTCATTTTTGGTGTGGGTTTAATTGGTGGCTCATTTGCGCTAGCGCTTAAACAAGCCAGCGCAACGCTTATTACAGGCATTGGTCGCAGCAAAGAAAGCCTGCAAGAAGCCGTTAATCTTGGCGTAATTGATGTTTTTTCTGATACGCAAGAAAGCAATATTCATGCGGCACTCAAAGATGCTGATTTGGTAATGATTGCCGCACCAGTTGCACAAACATCCAACATTTTACAAAGTATAAAACCACATTTAGGCAGCAACACGTTCATTACGGATGCGGGAAGCACAAAAGGTGAGGTTTTAACCTGTGCAAAAGAAATATTAGCCGAGAAATTCAATCAGTTTGTTGGTGGTCACCCAATCGCTGGCGCAGAGAAAAGTGGGGTAGCTGCGGCAATTGCTGATTTATATGTAGGCAAAAACGTTGTGTTAACCCCTACTTTAGAAACTAACAAAGACGCCGTTGCCGTAGTCACTAAATTTTGGCGCACATGCGGTGCTAATGTCAGTGAAATGTCCGCCGAAGCGCACGATAGTATTTTTGCCGCAGTGAGCCACTTACCCCATTTACTGGCATTTGCATTAGTTGATGATATTGCCTCACGCCCAAATGCCGCACAGTTATTTAGCTTCGCTGCCAGTGGCTTTAGAGATTTCACTCGAATCGCAGGTAGTCATCCCGAAATGTGGCGCGACATCAGTTTAGCGAATAAAACAGCGTTATTAAGTGAGTTAGAAACTTATCAAAACGAGTTATCTCAACTCAAACAATTACTCACAAAAGAAGATGGTGCTGGCTTACAAGCGCTCTTTGACCGCGCAAGCACAGCTCGAAATGCTTGGGCAAAAAATAAACAATAAAGACATAAAATGGAACAAATCACCCTATCCGCCAGCCATCACGCTCAAGGCATTATTACCCTTCCAGGTTCGAAAAGCATTTCTAATCGCACTTTGTTGCTGGCAGGTTTGGCCGAAAATAACACCGATATATATGAACTTTTATTATCAGATGACACTGAGCGCATGTTAGATGCTTTACGAATTTTGGGTATAGTGACTGAAAAAAGCCATACGCACTTACATGTAAAAGGATGTGATGGAGACTTTCCCAACAAAAATGCAGATTTATTTTTGGGCAATGCTGGAACCGCATTTCGACCACTTACTGCAGCACTTGCTTTATCCAAAGGGCATTATCATTTGCATGGTGTATCACGCATGCATGAGCGCCCGATTGGCGATTTAGTAGATGCACTTACACAAATTGGCGCAGATATAAAATACGCAGGTGATCAAGGTTTTCCACCTTTAAAAATTTCACCGTGTATACCTGACGTAAGCAAACCTATTAAAATTCGTGGCAACGTTTCAAGCCAGTTTCTAACGGCAATGTTAATGGCGTTACCGTTAACAGGAAAAGAGTCAGAAATCGAGGTTGTTGGTGATTTAATTTCTAAACCTTACATTGATATCACGCTAAACCTAATGAGAAAATTTAACGTAGAAGTTAAATGTGATAACTACAAACGTTTTATCATCCCAGCCAACAGCAGATACCATTCCCCCAAAGATGTATTCGTCGAGGGCGATGCCTCCAGTGCCTCTTATTTTCTAGCTGCTGGCGCAATTGCAGCCAAGAATGGATCGAGTGTAATGATTCATGGCGTAGATTTAAATAGCATTCAAGGAGATATAAAATTTGTATTCGAAATTGAGAAAATGGGTGCAATCCTCAATAAACAAGTAACCGAAATTGGCCACATATCAGTTTCAGCACCAACAAAACTAAAGGCCATTGATTTAGACTGCAACCACATTCCCGATGCTGCAATGACGCTTGCGGTGATGGCTTTATTCGCCGAAGGCACCACAACTTTACGCAATATCGCCAGTTGGCGCGTAAAAGAAACCGACCGTATCGCAGCGATGGCAATCGAATTACGTAAAGTAGGGGCTATTGTTGAAGAAGGTGCTGATTACATCAAAATCACGCCGCCCGCACAAGTAATACCAAATGCAGTTATCGATACTTACGACGACCACCGCATGGCAATGTGCTTTTCCCTAGTTTCGCTAGGTGGCGTGCCGATTACCATTAACAACCCAAAATGTGTGGCGAAAACTTTCCCCAATTATTTTGAAGAATTTGCAAAAATTGTCAGCTAATCAAAACACTCCATTTACCCCCCCTGTCATAGCCATTGATGGGCCCTCGGCAAGCGGCAAAGGCACGATTACCCAATTGGTGGCAGCACAACTTGGTTATCATTATTTAGATTCCGGTGCACTTTACCGTATTGTTGCTTTAGCGGCTAAAAACAATAATATCTCTTGGAATAATGAGGCTTTATTAGCCGAACTAGTGGAGCAACTTGATATAAAATTTAGTGATAACGAAATTTACTTAAATAACAATAAAGTAACCGAAAAAGTTCGCTCTGAAGAAATTGGTGGTGGCGCTTCAGAAGTCGCAATACACCCCGCACTTCGCAAGGCTTTAGTCGATTTACAGCATAGTTTTCGCCAAGCGCCCGGCTTGGTTGCCGATGGTCGCGATATGGCAACGGTGATATTTCCTGATGCTAAACTTAAAATATTTTTAACGGCTACCGCAGAAGTGCGTGCAGATCGGCGCTATAAACAGCTTGCCGCCAAAAACAAGTCGGCTGATTATCAAAAGATTTTAGAAGATTTACGGCAACGCGATACCCGTGACCAACAGCGCTCAGATGCGCCACTTGTACAAGCGCCAGATGCACTATTGCTAGAAACCAGCAATAGCAACATTGCCGAGGCAGTTGCATTTGTCATCAACGCTTACTTAGCTAATGCTAAAAGCAACTAATTAACGCACCATAGTGTTCCCATTAAAATATTCAAGTCATTGATAACATGTGTCATATTTTGGTGTACAATGTTCGATTATTTGGTGTTGCAGTCACGGCTGTCCGTGTCACATTAACTGTAACTTTATCAACTGCCCCGCTGCTAGGTGGGATTATTTTTTAGGTAATTTTTTTAATGGCTTCTAATTCAACTGTATCAACTATGGAAAGTTTTGCTGCGCTTTTTGAAGAGAGTTTGGCGCGTCAAGAAATGCGTTCTGGTGAAGTGATCACCGCTGAGGTTATTTTTATTGATAACGATCACGTTATTGTTAATGCTGGCCTTAAGTCTGAAAGCGTTATTAATGCGGATGAATTCCGTAATGCACAAGGCGAAGTAGAAGTTCAAGTCGGCGACTTCGTAAAAGTTGCAATCGAAAAACTAGAAGATGGCTTTGGTTCTACTATTCTGTCACGCGATAAAGCAAAAAAACTTCAAGCATGGATTGATCTTGAAGAGGCAATGAATGAAGGCCGTGTAATAAAAGGTTTTGTTTCAAGCCGTGTCAAAGGTGGTTTACGTGTTGCTGTTAACGGCATCATGGCTTTCCTACCAGGTTCATTGGTAGATGTGCGCCCAGTTAAAGACACAACCCCATTCGAAAACAAAGAGTGGGATTTCAAAGTCATTAAATTAGACCGCAAACGTAACAACGTCGTTGTTTCACGTCGCGCAGTAATGGAAGTTTCAGCTGGCGCTGATCGCGAAGCATTAATGAGTACATTAGCTGAAGGTGCAGTTGTTAAAGGTATTGTTAAAAACATTACTGATTACGGCGCATTCGTCGATTTAGGCGGAATTGATGGCTTATTACACATTACAGACTTAGCATGGCGTCGTGTAAAACACCCATCTGAAGTATTAACAGTTGGCGAAGAAGTTGAAGCGAAAATCTTGAAATTCGATCAAGAGAAAAACCGTGTTTCACTTGGTATCAAACAATTAGGCGATGACCCATGGGTTGCATTAACTCGCCGTTACCCAGTAAGCACACGCTTATTCGGTAAAGTGTCTAACTTAACTGACTACGGAGCTTTCGTTGAAATAGAACCAGGTATTGAAGGTTTAGTGCACGTTTCAGAAATGGACTGGACTAACAAAAACATTCACCCAGGCAAAATTGCACAACTAGGTGATGAAGTTGAAGTAATGATTCTTGAAATTGATGAGGATCGTCGTCGCTTATCATTAGGTATGAAACAGTGCCAAGCTAACCCATGGGATGATTTCTCTGCTACTCACGCTAAAGGCGATAAAGTATCGGGTCAAATCAAATCTATCACTGACTTTGGCGTATTTATTGGCTTGGCAGGCGGCATTGATGGTCTAGTTCACTTATCTGATTTGTCATGGAACCAAACTGGCGAAGAAGCTATTCGTAACTTCAAAAAAGGTGACGAGTTATCAGCTGTTATATTAGCGATTGATGTAGAAAAAGAGCGTATTTCATTAGGCGTTAAACAATTAACAGAAGATCCAAATGGCGGCAGCTCAAGTGTGACTACTGAAGATAAATCTGCAAAAGCCAAAACTAAACCAGCCAAAGAAAAAGCGGATTCTGCACCAAATACTGATATTAGTGACAATGCAGGTACCACCAATTTAGGCGCTTTACTTAAAGCAAAAATGGATAGCAAGAAGTAATTGAATGTATTTTTCTTAAATACAATTAAGCGAGATAATTAAAAGGCATAACCAATATGACTAAATCTGAGCTAATTACTTTACTTGCAGAGCGCTTTCCACAACTTGTTGTGAAAGATGCCGAGCTATCAGTAAAGGCCATCCTTGATGCAATGGGTGATAACCTAGCTAAGGGTGAGCGTATTGAAATTAGAGGCTTTGGTAGCTTTAGTTTAAATTATCGCCCTCCTCGCTTGGGTCGTAACCCCAAAACTGGCAGTAAAGTGCAAGTACCAGAAAAACATGTACCGCACTTTAAGGCTGGCAAAGAGTTACGTGATCGCGTTGATTCTGCTACCGCTAATTAGCAAGACGAGCTTAACTGCTCATCATTTATACTAGAGTAAGTACAAATAAAGCAGGTGTGTAACACCTAAAACGGCATATTTAACGATATGCCGTTTTTTTATATTCCTTTACTTACCCCTAAACTTAATCATCTTAAACAGCTCAATAAAATAATTTTAGCGGAAACAAACAGCTAGCTTTACTTATATCAATGAATGTATATATCTTAGATTACTTAGCTTAGGTAAAATATCACTATGATGGAATTTGAATATTGGTGGCTACTCACTCTCCCTTTGTTTTTTACTTTGGGATGGATGGCAGCGCGTGTTGACATTAAACAATTACTTTCTGAATCTACAACACTACCTGCCGCCTATTTTAAAGGCCTTAATTTTGTTATTTCAGACCAGCCACAAAAAGCAATTGAAGCTTTTACTGATGCAGTACAGGTTAACTCATCATCCCTTGAATTACATTTTGCACTCGGTAGCCTATTTAGACGCACTGGCGAAGTGGATCGTGCAATTCATCTACATTTAGATTTATTAGATAACCGTGAACTAGCCGAGCCGCAAAAGCGTGCGGTAAAAGCCGAACTTGCGCAAGACTATCTTAAAGCTGGCTTGTATGATCGTGCTGAAGAGCTATTCAAAACACTTGATGATAACCGTTACCGTCAGCCAGCTTTAAGAGCTTTATTAGAAATTTATGTGCGAGAGCGCGAGTGGGCAAAAGCTATAGAAATAGCAACAGAGCTAGAGCGCTTATCTGGTGTACCTTTTAGAAAAGAAATTGGCCAGTATTATTGTGAATTAGCATTAACCTCATTATTAGCAGCTGATATGCAAAGTGCAGGACATGAGCTTAGCCTTGCACTTGATGCCAATAAAAATTGTGTACGTGCTAATGTCATGCTTGGTGATATTGAGGCAGACGCTGGTGCTAATCTTGCAGCTATCTCCTACTGGAAACGAATAGAGTTTCAACAGCCAGAATACTTAGGCTTAGTTGCAGCGAAGCTACTAAAAAGCTACCGTGCACTCAAAAAGCTTGAAGATGGCATTGCCCAGCTTAATGAATACGCCAGCACCTACAAACTGGCTTCATTATTAACAGCTTTATATGAGGCGACTTTGGCTGAACAAGGCGCAGAAAATGCAGCAAAATTGGCACGCAACGAGTTAATCCGCAAACCTAGCTTACAAACGTTAGATCAATTATTGCAAGCAAGGGCTATGGATGAAAGCCCTCGCTCACAAGTGAACGAACAAGATTTACAACTGATGCAACAAACAGTGCGTAATGCCATTGGCAATCGTCGCGCCTATTTTTGTGACCAATGTGGCTTTCGTGCTAAACAATATCACTGGCAATGTCCGGCTTGCAATGCATGGGAATCTCTGCCAGCTGAACCTAACGAAGCTATTAATTAATAGTTAACTAACTGAAAAATAAATGATTAATTCAAAAACTATCGACTCAAAAATAATAGTGGCATTAGATTATGCAGACGCCAAAAGCGCATTACAGTTAGTTGAACAGCTAAATCCAAACCTATGTAAACTCAAAATAGGCAACGAGCTTTTTACCGCAGCAGGGCCACAGTTAGTTGAATTTATAGTGGACAAAGGATTTAAAGTATTTTTAGATTTAAAGTTTCATGACATCCCCAATACAGTTGCAAAAGCTTGTATGGCGGCAAGCAATTTAGGGGTGTGGATGCTGAATGTGCATGCCAGTGGAGGAATACCTATGATGCAGGCAGCTCGTGAAGCTGTTGATAAAACCAATCATAAACCTTATTTAATTGCAGTCACTGTACTTACCAGCTTGGATCAAGTAACATTTAATCAGCTTGGGATCAACAGTCCCATTGAAGCGCAAGTTTTAAACCTTGCTAAACTCACGCAACAAGCAGGCTTGGACGGTGTTGTATGTTCAGCCATGGAAGCATATATAATCAGAAAGCAGCTTGGTAAAGACTTTTATTTAGTGACACCAGGCATTAGGCTTAATCATACAAGCTTAGTTAACCATGACGATCAATCACGCGTTGTAACGCCCCAAGATGCACTAAACAATGGTGCAAGCTACCTTGTGATGGGCAGACCAATTACACAAGCACTTGATCCGCTAAAAACTTTAGAAGCTATTTTCCAAGAAATTGCTTAAAACTTCTAAATTAATTGCCAATTAAAACGCAAATCTAACATGACAATATGTGTAAGGTTGATGTAAGGTTTTGAATTTGCAGTCGAATGCAGTAAAAAAGACTTAATGCATACTTTAAAATATTAACAATATAACGGAGAAATAACATGAAAAAAATGCTGATTGTATTGTTGTCTACAATTGGTTTAAGTTTTAACGCTTTCGCTGCAGTAAATCTAAACACAGCAACGCTAGAACAACTTGAGAGTTTGAAAGGCGTAGGTCCAATGAAAGCACAAGTAATTATTGATTATCGCAAAAAATGGTGGTTTCAAAACAACTGCCGATTTAGATAATGTACCTGATCTTGGCGATAAAGCGATGGCCGATTTAAAAAGTGAAGTTTCTGTATCAGGCAAAACAACTGCAGTAATTGCACCTGCTGCTGAAAAAACAGCAGCTAAACCTGCCGAAAAAGCTGTACCTGTTAAAGAAAAAAAGTTTTAAAAGTAACTAAAGCTGATGACAAGGCTGCAACTGCTGTTCCAGCAGCAGATGCTAAGGCAGATAAAGCTGCCGGAACAAAAGCGAAAGTTGATGCAAAGGGATGAAAAAAAACTGAGAAAGATGCGGCAGCTCCAGATAAAGCAGTACCGGCTATAACTACAAAATAATTTAATAATATTTAAGTCAACATAGTTCGCATAAAAAAAGCCGCTAATGCGGCTTTTTATTAAGTTATAGATTAAATCTATGAATTAATCTTCGTTGCTATGCTCATGTTTATGTTTATTTTTGTAATAACCTTTGCCACGTTTATGTTTAAGGCCTTCATCATCATCATAACCAATCCTATCATCCCCCTTAGTTGAGACTGATGGTTCTGAGATTACCTTACCTAATGTTGCACCACCTGCACCACCTAAACCAGCACCAACAACTGCACCAGTGCCACTACCGCTAACTGCACGACCTGCATAAGCACCACCAGCACCACCTGCTGCACCACCAATCACTGCGCCGGTTTGACCTTTGCCCTTGGTCGTGACTGCACCGCCGACACCGCCGCCAACTGCACCGCCTAATACTTCGCCAGTACTCCCGCCAAATGCGCCGCCAACTGCCGTACCCAATGCTGCACCTAGACCGCCGCCGACTGCAGTTTTCCCATTACTGTCTGCTGCTGTAGCTGTGCTGGAAATGATTTGTGCGGAAACCAATAATATGGCTAATAATGTTGAATTTATATACTTCATGTGCTTTTCTCCCGAGTTAAAAATTGTTTTCTTTATAAACGTAATGTACAGTACTTTGGATGACACAACTATAAAATGATTTCCACACAAAAAATTAGATAAATTTACTTTACTTTCATTCCTAGGGTTGCTCCATTATCAGGACTTAATATATAAGGCCCACCCTTTTCATCGCTGGCAGCTAGCACCATGCCTTCGCTCATACCGAATTTCATTTTACGCGGAGCTAAGTTTGCCACCATTACTGTCAATCGGCCTTTTAGTAATTCAGGGTCGTATGCTGATTTGATACCGGCAAACACTTGTCGTGGTTTTTCTTCACCTATATCTAAAGTAAGTTTGAGTAGCTTTTCTGCGCCTTCAACATGTTCAGCATTGACGATTTTGGCAATACGCAAATCTACTTTAGTAAAGTCATCAATACTGATGTAAGCAGCTTCATCTGCAGCTACCGCTGTGGTGGCAGGCTTTGTTTGTACTTTACTTAACTCAGCTTGCTGAGGTTGCAAATTCTCTTTATTAACCTCAGTCATCGCTTCTATCTGTTTAACATCAATTCGAGTGATTAAATGGTTATATGCTTGTATTGAATGATGCTCAGTCAACGGTATATTGACAGCATCCCAAGTGAATGCAGCCACGTCAAAGAATGCCTCAATTTCAGTCGCTAACTTTGGTAATACTGGTTTCAAATAAAGAGTAAGCAATCTAAACATTTCTAATGCATCAGAACACACAGCATGGAGTTCCGAATCGCGCGCGGCATCTTTTGCAATTATCCATGGTGCCGCTTCAGCAACAAAGCCGTTTGCAGCGTCTGTTTGCTTCATAATTTCACGTAATGCTCGGGCATAGTCACGGTTAGCATACGAGTCCGCAATGACACTTGCAGCTTCACGTATTTCAGTTATTACATTATTTGCAGTTGGCGAATGTAGTTTATTATTAAACCTTTTAGCAATGAACCCTGCTGTGCGACTCGCAATATTAATATACTTCCCAACCAAATCACTATTAACCCGCGCAACAAAATCTTCTAAGTTTAAGTCAATATCTTCCATGCTGCCGTTGAGTTTAGCAGCATAGTAATAACGTAAATATTCAGGATTTTTAATATGGTCTAAGTAACTACGTGCTGTGATAAACGTACCGCGTGACTTACTCATTTTTTCACCATTGACTGTTAAGAATCCATGGGCGAATACGCTTGTAGGTTTACGATGACCAGAATACTCTAAAGTGGCTGGCCAAAATAAGGCGTGAAAATATAGGATATCCTTACCTATAAAATGATATAGCTCAGTCGTTGAATCTTGTTTCCAATACTCGTCAAAATCTAATCCTTTTTTGGTGCATAAATTTTTAAAACTTGCCATGTAGCCAATTGGCGCATCTAGCCATACATAAAAATATTTGCCAGGCGCATCTGGGATTTCAAATCCAAAATACGGTGCATCACGTGAAATATCCCAGTCAGATAATTTATTTTCACCAAGTTCACCTAGCCATTCATTCATCTTATTGGCAGCTTCATTTTGCAACGTGCCTGAACGCGTCCAATCACGTAAAAAGTCACTGCACTCACTTAGCTTAAAGAAATAATGTTCAGTTTCTTTGCGCACTGGCACAGCGCCAGAAACAGCAGAGAAGGGGTTGATTAACTCTATAGGGTTGTAGGTTGCGCCACATACCTCACAGTTATCGCCATATTGATCTTTAGCGTGACATTTAGGACATTCGCCTTTAATAAAGCGATCTGGCAAAAACATGTTTTTAACAGGGTCAAAAAATTGCTCTATCGTTTTAGTATCAATTTTATTGTTAGCTCTTAGCGCACGATAAATAGTTTGCGATAACTCTTTATTTTCGGGAGCGTTGGTGGAGTGATAATTATCAAACTCTACTAAAAACTCAGAAAAATCTGCACTATGTTCTGCATGAACGCGCTCAATCAATTCTTCTGGTGTAATGCCTTCTTTTTCTGCACGCAACATAATTGGGGTACCATGTGTATCATCAGCACATACATAATGCACAGTATGGCCTTGCATTTTGTGAAAACGCACCCAAATATCGGTTTGGATATACTCAACTAAATGCCCAAGGTGTATGCTACCGTTAGCGTAAGGTAACGCAGAAGTTACCAGCATTTTTCGTGCGGCTATTTTGTTGTTTGGTGTGCTATTTTGGGTCATAAAATCAATACTTTTACGTTCTAAAACGCTATTCTAACAAATGACTCAGGCTATCACATAAGTTAAAATCATCTTAATTTTAAATCAGGCAATTATTCACATGGCAATTATAGAATTAGACATTCAAAATGCACTTAAAGAAGTGATTGACCCAAATACAGGCAAAGACTTCGTATCAAGTAAATCTGCAAAAAATATTAAGCTAGATGACAATCATGTATCACTTGATATTGTGCTGAGCTACCCCGCCAAAAGCCAATTTGAGTTAATACAAAACCTAGTTAAATCGAAACTAAATACGATAGTGGGCATAGGTAACGTTACTGTCAACGTTGGAAGCCGTATCGTTTCTCACAGTGTGCAGCGCGGTGTGCCGTTACTACCTAATGTAAAAAACATTATTGCCATTGCCTCTGGTAAGGGCGGAGTGGGTAAGTCAACTACAGCTGTTAATTTAGCCTTGGCATTATCATTAGAAGGCGCATCAGTCGGTATTTTAGATGCTGACATTTACGGCCCAAGCCAGCCACAAATGCTAGGTATATCAGGTCGCCCAGATAGTGCGGATGGCAAAAGCATAGAGCCGATGGAGGCGCACGGTGTACAAGCAATGAGTATTGGCTTTTTAGTAGATACTGATACACCTATGGTTTGGCGTGGCCCCATGGTAACAGGGGCGTTAGAGCAATTACTACGTGATACAAAATGGCGCGACTTAGATTATTTAGTTATTGATTTACCACCTGGCACAGGTGATATCCAACTCACACTCTCACAAAAAGTACCTGTGACAGGCGCACTCATTGTGACGACACCGCAAGACATCGCCTTACTAGACGCACGTCGTGGCTTAAAAATGTTTGAAAAAGTTGGAATACCAATTTTGGGTATAGTAGAAAATATGAGCACGCATATTTGTAGTAATTGTGGTCATGAAGAACATATCTTTGGCGCGGGTGGTGCGGCGGCTATGTGTAAAGATTACAAAGTAGATTTAGTAGGAAGTTTACCGCTTGATATTAAAATTAGAGAGCAATCAGACAGTGGTACACCAACCGTAATTGCTGACCCTAATAGCGAAATTGCCGCCATTTACAAGCAAATTGCTAGAACCACAGCCGTTAAGCTTTCACAATTAGCGCTTGATCATAGTAATAAATTTCCAAACATTGTGATTCAAAACACATAACTTCAAAAGATAATGAAATAGATTTAGCATAAATGTTATGCATAAATTTAAATTAATGGTTGTTACTCATGAAAATCACTGATCAATTTAGTAATTACGCTGGTCTGTCGTGGTAATAACCAGTGCTAAGCTGTTATGAGAATATTTAAACTAAACCAAATCAGGCATATCAGCGCCGTAAAATCTCACTTTAAGTTTTTTCAGTTGGTCTCTAAAATCAGCCGCTTTTTCGAACTCTAGGTTTTTTGCACTATCATGCATCGCTTTTTCTATTCGTTTAATTTCCTTGATAATTTGTTTTTCACTTAAAGCTTCATAGCTTGCGGTGTCTTGTGCGGCTTTACGCTCACGTTTTGCATCATCTACATCGTATACGCCATCAATGATGTCTTTAATACGCTTGACAATACCTTTAGGAACAATCCCGTTGGCCTCGTTGAACGCAATTTGTTTTGTACGACGACGCTGAGTTTCATCCATTGCTGCTTGCATGCTACGGGTGATTTTATTAGCATAAAAAATCACTTGCCCGTTTAAGTTACGGGCCGCACGACCTGATGTTTGAATCAATGATCGCTCTGACCGTAAAAAGCCCTCTTTATCCGCATCTAAAATGGCGACTAGAGACACTTCTGGGATATCTAGACCTTCACGAAGCAAGTTAATGCCAACTAGCACATCAAATTCGCCTAGACGCAAATCGCGAATGATTTCCACACGCTCAACCGTATCAATATCAGAGTGCAAATAACGGACTTTTACGCCATGTTCGGCCAAGTAATCGGTCAGGTCTTCTGCCATACGTTTGGTGAGTGTGGTCGCCAATACACGCTCTTTTACTGCTACTCGTTTTTTAATTTCAGATAACAAATCATCTACTTGGGTATCGGCTGGTTTTACCGTAATTTCAGGGTCTATCAAGCCTGTTGGCCGAGCGATCATTTCCACAACTTGTTGCTGGTGTTCGGCCTCGTAAATCGCTGGTGTGGCTGAAATAAATACACACTGGCGCATGATTTTTTCAAACTCTTCAAACTTAAGTGGGCGATTATCTAGCGCCGATGGCAGGCGCCAGCCGTAATCCACTAAGTTTTCTTTACGCGATCTATCGCCTTTGTACATACCGCCTACTTGCGGCACAGTCACATGACTTTCATCAATAATCATCAGCGCATCGGCTGGCAAATAATCAATCAGCGTCGGTGGTGCATCACCCGGATTGCGCCCAGATAAATGCCTCGAGTAGTTCTCAATACCTTTACAAAAGCCAATCTCATTAAGCATTTCCAAATCGAACCGAGTGCGTTGCTCAATCCGCGCGGCTTCTACCAACTTGCCTGTTTTAATATAAAAATCTACTCTGTCACGCAACTCAGCTTTGATTTTCTCCATCGCTATAATGGTAGTTTCGCGTGGCGTTACATAATGGCTTGAGGGATAGACGGTATAGCGCTGAATTTTATTAAAAATCTGCCCTGTTAATGGGTCAAATAAAGTAATTGACTCCACTTCATCATCAAACATTGAAAGCCGCACTGCGGTTTCATTATTTTCAGCAGGAAATACATCAATCACGTCACCACGCACGCGAAATGTACCGCGGCTAAAATCAAACTCATTACGGTCATATTGCATACCAACCAAGCGTTCTATCATCACTCGCTGCGCTACTTTTTCACCGACCTGCACATGCAACACCATATTGTGATAATCAGTAGGATCGCCAATACCGTAAATTGCTGAAACCGTCGCTACAATAATACTGTCTTCGCGCTCTAATAATGCTTTAGTGGCTGAAAGCCGCATCTGTTCGATATGCTCATTAATGCTGGAATCTTTCTCAATAAATAAGTCACGTGAGGGCACGTAAGCTTCAGGCTGATAATAATCGTAATAACTCACAAAATATTCCACTGAATTATTTGGGAAAAACTCGCGAAACTCACTATATAACTGTGCAGCCAGCGTTTTATTAGGTGCCATAACAATGGCTGGCCGACCAATCTGTGCAATCACATTGGCCATGGTGTAGGTTTTACCAGAGCCTGTTACGCCAAGCAAAGTCTGAAACTTTAAGCCGTCCTTAATACCCCGTGTGAGCTTTTCAATCGCTTGTGGTTGGTCACCAGCAGGCGGAAACGGCTGAAAAAGCTCATATTTACTATTAGGGTATTTAACAATCACGATTTTTGCTTAACTGACAATGTTACTTTTATTTTATCAGCAAGTTTCAAAATTCCGTATGATTTAATGTTAGCGAGTGAAAGAACTTTGTCACAAAATTTAAGTCATTAAATTAAGTATTTATACTAAACATTATTCATAAAAACTTAGTTTCCTTATTGCTTATAAATGAATATGAGAAAGCTAAATCACTTGGGGATTTCAGCATGCGCTACTTAGCATTTTTTTTTAGCTCGTTTAGTATTATTTTGAGCTGTATAAGCTCAGCAGAAGCCTTCGATAGAGGAAAGTTATTTGACGCCTATTTATCCGTAGTGATGGTACGCGGATACAACACTAGCGGCGGTTTAGCCTACGGCTCTGGTGTTGTAGTTGCCGATAATAAAGTGATTACCAATTGTCATGTACTGCGCGCCACCAAACAGCCCTGGATCTCTCGCGGCGAAGATAGCTACGCTGTTACAACAGTACAGGCTGATAGATGGCACGACTTATGTCTAGTTACTACTGTCCAAATGCCGTTTAAACCAGCTGTTTTAGGCAAAAGCACCGACCTTAAACGTGGTCAGGAAATTGTCTCTATTGGCAATTCAAATGGTGTGCCAGCGCCATTAACTTCATCAGGGAGTGTAAAGGGTATGTACGATGCAGATGCTGGGAAAATCATTCGCACATCTGCTAAGTTTGCTATGGGTGCAAGCGGCAGTGGTTTATTTGATTTAGACGGGCATTTAGTGGGTATCAATACCTTCAAAACTGCAGGTAGAGGCTCGGCGTTTTTCTTTTCTTTACCCATTGAATGGTTAAGTATTTTAGAAAAGCAACCCATCGAAACCGCATTGCCAATTGAAGGCAAAGCCTTGTGGGAAGAAGATGAAGATAAAAAACCGTTTTATATGCAAGCCGCTGTACCTGAAGCACGTGAAGATTGGCCGAAACTAGCTGAAGTGGCATCGAAATGGACAGCAGCAGAACCAAAAAGTGCTGATGCTTGGTTTGAGCTTGGCATAGCTGCCGAAAATATTAATAAAGTAGCTGAAGCGGAATCTGCTTATCGCCGTGCAGTAGATTTAGACACAAATTACGCAGATGCTTTTGTAAGGATTGGTGTGATTGCTAAAGAAAAAGGGGATAAAGCCGAAATGCATCGAATCAATCTAAAACTAGCAGAAATTGATCCCGACATTGCTGCCGAGTATAGTGATTTATTGGGTTGCGGGGCACAATGCTAAACCTCTATTTAGAGTAAGTCACACAAAAACTTAGCAAACCCTTTTATTATTTTTGTGCACTGGCAGGGTTAACAAAGTTGATGTTAGTTATATTTGTGTAGTCACATTAATTTGCGTAAAATCATGACTGTATGAAATTAACACACACTTTAGGAAGCAAATTGGCACAATTTGAATTATCGCAACGCGTTCTTGCAATTAAAGAATCCCCTACCCTCGCTATTACAGCAAAAGCCGGAAAATACAAAGCAGAGGGTCGCGATATTATTGGTTTAGCTGCTGGTGAGCCAGATTTCGATACGCCACAACATATTAAAGATGCAGCAAAACAATCTATCGATAATGGTTTCACTAAATATACGCCTGTAGCTGGCATTCCTAGCCTTAAAAAAGCCATCGTGAATAAATTTAAAAACGAAAACGGTTTTGATTACGCCTTAAATGAAGTAATTGTTGGTGTAGGCGGTAAACAAACCATATTCAACCTTTGCCTTGCTGTGTTAAACGCGGGGGATGAAGTAATTATTCCTGCGCCATACTGGGTTTCTTATGCGGATATTGCTTTGGTGGCAGATGCAAAGCCAGTCATTATTCAATGTGGTATTGAGCAAGGCTTCAAACTATTGCCCGCACAATTAGAAGCGGCAATTACACCAAAAACTAAACTGTTTATGATTAACTCGCCATCTAATCCAACGGGTAGTGTATATAACTTGGCAGAATTGCAAGCATTGGGCGAAGTATTATTGCGTCACCCTCATGTATTAGTCGCAACTGATGATATGTATGAGCATGTCAACCTAACAGGGGATAAGTTTTACAATATACTCAATGCTACACCTGCGCTTAAAGAACGCTGCATCGTATTAAATGGCGTTTCAAAAGCGTACTCAATGACAGGTTGGCGCATAGGCTATGCTGCAGGCCCTGCGTATATTATTAAGGCTATGGAAATTTTACAAAGTCAATCCACTAGTAATGCAACCTCTATTTCTCAAGTTGCAGCTCAAGCTGCGCTAGAAGGCTCGCAAGATTGCATTAAGCCTATGGTAGCAGCATTTAAAGAGCGCCACGCTTACGTAGTTGATCGCTTTAATAGTATGCCAGGTTTAAAAACATTAAGCGCTGGTGGGGCTTTTTATGTATTTACTGATGCACGTGATGCTATTGCTAACTTGCACCAAGCTGGAAAAATTACTCTAGCAACAGATTTGGCATTTGCCGACTACCTACTAGAGAAGTTTGATGTTGCGGTAGTGCCAGGTTCGGCATTTGGTGCTGAAGGCTATTTCCGTATTTCGTTTGCAACGTCTATGGATAACCTGCGTAACGCTTTAGACCGTATCGAAAAAGCACTTGCTTAAAAGTATACGTTAAAAAGCTATAGCAGCAAGTTTGGCAAACAATATCAAAAGTTACTTGCCAAACATGCCCTTAAATTTACTCAAAGCATTACCCGATTTAATACCCATCCCTGTACCAACGCTCGGCAATAAAGTCTTACCCACTGCAGGACATGCCAGTGCGGCTTTTGTTGGAAACACTGAGGGGTTATTAAGCGTACCAGAGACATTCATCGGCATCTTAGTCAAATCCACGCCATGCTTTAATGAAACCGTCATGGTGACATTTAATGATTTGCTCGGACTAATTGTCACGTCAACACTAGCAACAAGTGAGCCAGAACGCATATACAGCTGTTTAAACTGAAACTGTCTACCAGACATATGTAAATTACTAGATAAAGTATCGAACTCAGTTTGACCACTGCTACCATTTTGCTTAATCAATATTGATGCAGACTTAACCAAACCTACGCCATATAGCACGCCATTTTTCACTTCAAATTGCATATTGGCTTGAATCTTGTCAGTTAAATCAATTGCAGACTGAGTATTACTGTTAAGTTACCCATCTGCAAAAAGCCTTCCGCTGACTTTAGTCGTATGGTTAGCTAAATTTGCAGACTCACGCGCAGACATATTATGTACTTTAAACTTACCAGGTAATTGCCAATTTTTCTGCCATTTAAGGGAGCTAAAACCAGTTACCTTACCCTCATACAATGCAATATCTGCATTGCTAATATCAAAAGTGCTGCCTTCTAATACCACATCCATATTGGCTTGATTAATCAACAAAGGCAAGCCTAAAGGCAATACCAAGTCTTTAGCAGTTGAATGCCCAACCAGATTTAAGTCTTCTTTGCTGCTACCATCGACTTTAGGCTTTAATTCGAGCTTCAAATTTTTATCCACAGTTTCAATATTCACGAGTTCTAATAAATTGTGCTCAGCAAACTTAGCTTTTAAATTAAGCTTACTTATATTAATTCCTGGCCAATCTAACTTAACATTTTCAATCTCAATACTTTCCGAATTAATAGTAGTATCATCAGATGTATTAATATTAATCGGCTCAGTCGCCTTATCCATTAATTTAGAGATCAAACCGATAGCTGATCTTTTATGACGGTCTGTTCTATTTTTAACTTGATTATCTTACCACTTGAAAACAATGAGCTTAATGTTGCAATAAAGACCAATCACTTAACTTTCAAATCATCATTTTTACCCACAATAATATCTTTTAAAACTAAACGTGGCGTTGGCAACAATCCAAAATTTAAACCACCAATAATGATAGCTGCGCCTAACTTACTGGAAGCCAAGGACCGTGCTTCATCCACATAACGCTGTGTTGGAATCAAAAATGGCACAATGATTAACACCAAGAGTGCAATAATTAAGCAGATTAAACAATATTTCGATTTTTTCACAAATTAACCCTAAAATTAGCCGTGTAGTGATTGACCAAACAGAGCTCAGCCAGTATTATTGCGCCTTCACCGATTCCTCGATAGCTCAGTCGGTAGAGCAACGGACTGTTAATCCGTGTGTCCCTGGTTCGAGCCCAGGTCGAGGAGCCAAGTATATTAAGCCCTGCAGCGATGCAGGGCTTTTTTCTGTTTCAGCCAGCAACGATAATTTCAAGAATAGATCAGGCGGAAGACATGATCTCTACGACGCAGTTTTTACGGTCTAGTCAAGCGGGGACAGCTATAGCGAGAATTTATCGCAGTAGGTTTCAACAAATATAAAGGAGCAATACCAGTGACTAATGCACAACGCAGAGCCATCAGCCGCATGGCTGAAATGAGTTCATCAAGCAATGACAACAAATCAGATTCATCGCACAGTAGCGCGTTCTGCCCGCATGAGGCAGGTGCGTATTACCTTGTGGCGGTGGAGGCTGTCGGCAAGGTCATCAATCTACTAGCCATGGAAATCGAGCCACCAATTCATACCTACACTATCACCACCGTTAATTTTGAACAGGAGCCAGATACTGGAAAGTGGATCTGGTTTGATGGTAAGGAAAAGCTATCACCACGTAAAAACCAAGATAGTTGGCGTCTTGGCAGCAAGAAGTTATATGAAACACGAGAAGGCGCAGAGGCTGAACTTCAGCGAGTGATGCTCAAAAACGGTGACCGAGTGACCAAGGTACATGACCTGCCAGACGATGTGACTAAACTGAAAAAGATCCGCAGCGCCCATCATCCAGACCGCAATAACCCCGATTCTGACCATGATCTCTATCAGGCGGTTATTGAGAAAATTGACAGGATGCGCGCGGTGAGTGTTTGAGTCACACCATAGCTTAAACAAGCAGCATACTATTGTTTAGTGGTGGATTATGGAGGATGTCCCGTATTTTGTGTAAACGTCGTTTAATCACTGCTGAGGCATTCTTTCCTCAAACTAAATAGTAAACCTATTTAACGCAGGTTTCTAATCACGCAGAGGCATCGTCCTTTTCTTGCTGATATTAATGGGTATCCGATTTCCATGATTGATGTGAATCAGATTTCCCATTCTCAATCATTCTGACCAGTGTTGATATGTCTACTCCA
>JACMMS010000071.1 GCA_014378915.1 Methylophilaceae bacterium | reverse complement strand
TACAACAATTTAATAATAAATGGGGTCCATTGTTACAACCACATGATGTTGCCAATGCAGTCCACTTTATCATTTCTCAACCAGCCCATGTACATATCAGTGACATCATGATTCGACCAACGAAACAGGACAATCCTTGATCCATATATGTGTTACTGATTGTTAGTTTTTTACTGTTACTGATGTTTTGAAAATTTAACCTTTATACAAGCTAATGTTAAACATTCAATTACTAATGTTAAACATTCAAACACTAATGTTAGATCAGAATTATCAAAACATTTAATTCTATTTTAGAAATAGTACTTTCCACGCGGTCAAAATAATAATTTGATATGATGATTATTGGTTAAAGATAAGCATCGCAATTTGAAATTTGTATGAAAAATTGTCTTTTACTTTTTATCATGTTTACATTTACTTTATTTGCCGAAACCCAGCAAGAAAGAAGCTATCATCCAAAAGCTGAATTTATGTAACATCACCAATGCCCCAACGGGTAAGGTTAAAGTACATAACGGCTGCAAAGGATAAGTAATTAATAATAGTGAACCGCTAGCTTGTGATGGTGAAGATAAGGCCTACAACATGCAATGGCAGACTAAAAAGGAAGCTAAATTAAAAGACAAGCGGGAGCGTAAGAGTTGCCATTAGAAGCATGGTTGACCTTAGCTAAGTAGATTACATATGTGTAGCAATTTCCAACCAATTAATGATCACCATTCCGACTGGGTAAAACAGCATTTTAACTGCGATTTACCAAACTCAGAGTGGCGTGCTGAAGCCTACCCAACTTATCCTGTTCCATTTGTATATCTTGATAATGGGCAGCCTAGTTGCGAGTTTGCTCAATTCGGTCTTGTACCACACTGGGCCACTGATAAGAAGAAATTTGGCCTTAAAACATACAATGCCAGATCTGAAAGTGTCCATGAAAAACCTAGCTATCGTAATGCATGGAAAGAACATCGTTTCGGTTTGGTGCTCGCAGAAGGATTTTATGAACCCAACTGGGAAACAGGTAAAGCAGTTCGGTGGAGAATTAAAAGAGCTGATTCTGAACCAGCTGCAATTGCGTCTATTTGGGAGCGCTTTATAGACAAAGAAACCGGTGAGATCAATTTCTCTTTTTCAATGCTGACTGTAAATGCCACTGGACATGAAGTCATGAAACATTTTCATAAACCTGAAGACGAGAAGCGTTCAGTGGTCGTTTTAAATGACAACCAATATCTACCTTGGTTACATGCAAATCACGACGAAGCTAGATCAATGTTGAGTTTAGCACCAAGCGGATTTTTAGTGAGTGAAGCCGCGCCTAGACAGGCTGTATACCCACCGACTTAAATTGTTAGCATACCAGCTAGAATTCTTAATTAGAGACAAAGGCAGAACAGATGAATGACGAAACGAAAGCATGTCCAGTATGTGCAGAAAGAATCAAATTAGCCTCGATTAAGTGTCGGTATTGTAATGCTGATTTAATTGCTCTTGCTGAAGCGAAGGAAGCCGAGATTGAGAAATCAATTTTCACTGGGCACCCAGTCGTGATCTACATTTTTTGGCAATGGCTTGCAGTTTTTGTTACGCTAGGGATTGCTTATCTTTACTACTGGATTCAGAGCGTCGCCATCACTTACGAAATCACCACGCAACGAGTCAAAATTGAACGAGGCATTCTATCCAAAGATAAAGACAGCATTGAGTTGTTTCGTATTGATCATTTCGAGTTGCAGAAACCGTTAGGAATGAGACTTATTGGTCAATGTATCCTTCACCTACGCTCTTCAGATACTAATTTCCCATCGGTAACACTACGGGGCATTCCAAATTTAGAATCCCTAGCGGATACGCTACGAGAATGTTCATTGCGGGAACGTACGAGACGCCAGGTGACGACGTTCGTCCAAGCTTAGCCGCAAGCGCTTCCAGTACTTGTGTCTATTCGGTAAGTTGCCGTTGCCGCTCATTTAACTGAATAATTAACTTCAATAATATTGATACATCCACATTTGATTGTTGTACAATAATCAAATGAATGACGATAATACATTATTAAGTAAGCGTGGTGGCAAACGCTCAGATGCAGGCCGGAAATTAGGCACTGGTAAATTTGGTGAACCTACGACTGCGTTAAGGATTCCATCCAGTCAAGAGCCTGTCATCAAGGACTTCTTAGCGGCATATCAACGTAAAAAGTTAATTGCAGATTTAGATGCCATCGTTGAATTTGAATTTCCACTCATGGATACTCAACCTATTTCATTACCCTTGTATTCATCCAAAGTATCAGCAGGCTTTCCATCTCCAGCAGAAGAGCATGTTGAAAAACGTTTAGATCCTAGTGAGTTTCTAATTGACCAAAAAGATGCTACGTTCTTTGTCACGATTCAAGGTTTTTCGATGATTGATATTGGCCTGTTACCTGGTGATAAAGCGGTAATAGACCGTTCTAAACTAGCCTCAGTGGGTGACATCGTACTGGCTGTATTAGATGGTGAGTTTACGATTAAAACATTTGCACGCAAGAAAGATGGTGCGCTCAGATTATTACCTGCCAACTCTAGTGGAGCCTATTCACCGATTGAAATTACAGAGGATATGAGCTTCGAGATTTGGGGTGTGGTGACAGGGTCATTTAGACGCTTTAAATAATACTTAGATTAATCCTGTTTAATCGCACAAATACGCTGCAGGACAGCAGGCCTTGGTTGCATAACCTCTCCTTGTTCAAAGGCAACTATTCTTAGCACCGGGGAATAAGCATCTAACAGTTCGTCTGGTTGAAGTAGAAAGTTAGGACTGCTGGGTTTGCCGTAACGCTCATTACCCAGCATAAATGTTTCATAAATTAACACGCCCTTTGGATTCAGCATTAAGGCAAGAGTGTTAAGTAGCGGTCGATATAGATAGCGGCTAACAATAATGCCGTCATAGTGATGATTGAATGTATAGACTTCATCTGCTTCAAGATCGGCAATATGCACATGGATGTTGTTTATGTGTAACATACCGGCTAAGGCAGAAGCATCACGGTCTATCGCATCCACCTGATACCCTTGTTGCGCAAGCCAGATGGAATGACGTCCGCTCCCGCAAGCAAGGTCTAGCACTCTGCCGCCTGCACTGATTAACGTGGCATGCTCAGTTATCCATGGAGATGGTACTTCGTGCGTATGGGTGGATTGCATTCTAATATCACGATGCATGAAGAGTGGTTATAAAGTAATAGAGATTATATAAATTTATACAGACGCACAATTGAAAAAGCCTTCATTCACTAGGCTTAGTGTTCTTGCTTACGCGGCAAATTACTTGTTCATTACGTACATTGTTACTTCAAAGCCAAAACGCATTTCTGTAGCTGCTGGTGTAGTCCACATAATAATCTCCAATGTATTCGTTTGTTTGAACCGACATCATGTCTTGTTCTAATTAATACATTACGTGCCTGTGCTAAAAATATACGCTATGACTACTCATGAATAGAGACTCAGTAAAATCATGAAAGAAAAACATGTTTGTACCGCCACCTTCTCGTAACATTGCTTTAATTGACGTGAATAACTTTTACGTGTCCTGTGAGCATGTGTTTAATCCTAAGCTAATT
Source organism: Methylophilaceae bacterium (assembly GCA_014378915.1). Classification (GTDB taxonomy): domain Bacteria; phylum Pseudomonadota; class Gammaproteobacteria; order Burkholderiales; family Methylophilaceae; genus JACMMS01. The sequence continues at coordinate 2,935 of JACMMS010000071.1, read as the reverse complement.
GGTAAGACTGTGGTAATAGTCTAATTTAGCGAGACACTTTCTTAGAGCTTATAATTAATTTTAAGTGGTGTAAAAATGAGTAAAGTAAGACGCATATTAACAAAAGAGTTTAAGTAAGAGTGTGTCAATTTAGTGGTCAATCAAGGTTACAGCATGAGCCAACCAGCCAGTGCTATGCAGGTGGGTTTATCTTCTATGCAACGCTGTACTAGCCAATATAAACAGGAGTTGCTAGGCGTTAAGCCACAAGCCCGTGCATTAACGGCAGAACAACAGCGAATTCAAGTGCTAGAAGCCGAGAATAGGCAACTCAAGAGGGATAACGATTTACTAAAAAAGGCTTCCGCCTTCTTCGCCATCGAAATGCAAGCGAACAACAAGTCTTCGCGCTCAAACTGAAGAAGGCTAATTTTAGTGTGACCGATATTTGTCGCAATTTAAATCAGGCACGTAGTAAAATTATCGTCGCGTAGCACCTAAAGCCATTGATGCAGGCGCTGTTCGCTAAAAAGCTGCGGTTAGGCATATACCCACCGATGTACAGGCTACCTATGGCAGTAGGCGCATGTGCGTTGTGCTCAACGCACAAGGCTTTGCAGTTGGGCGCTACAAAGCACGGAGTCTCATGCAAGCATTGCAATTAAAGGCTAAACGACCTAAACAGCATCATTACTCCGTTGCAGGTAAACCAAGTACGATTGCCCCCAACAGCTTAAATCGTCAATTTAACCCAAGCGATACTAACACGCATTAGACAGGCGATATTACCTATATTCGTACGCAACAAGGCTGGCTGTACTTAGCCTTTGTGCTAGATTTATATTCAAGACGCGTGGTGAGCTGGGCGTTTTTAAACCAGCCTAATAGTGAGTTGAGTGTACGCGCAATTAACTTGGCTGTGCAATTAAGACAACCAAAGCAGTCCATGTTATTCCACACCGACCAAGGGGTGCAATGTGCCAGCAAGGCATTTAGGCAAGCGCTACAGCCCAACACTTCAACGATGCGATAGGTCTTGCTTGGAATTGCCTGATCGGATTTTTTACACGATTCAAAAGTTCACGCCAGATTTCGTCCTGTAATTTTTCAAATGCAATAAGAGTTTCTGCATCCTTTAAAAAGTGCTCGAAAGTAGCCTTAGGTGGCACAAAGTGATCGCGTAGGCCAGCTTTCTTGAGTACTTGAGCTGCCACTACCAGCCCGTTGAAGGTACAGAATCCACTCGCTTGATCATACGAGGCATGATGGAAGCCTGAGACCGGAGCAACCGCTACGCGGCAATTTCTAAGTGCTTTACGGGCAGCACCGACAAAAGCTCCCGTTGTGTATGGGAGTAATGCGGCCACTTCAGGTAGGCGATTACCGAAGCCATTATCAGCACGACACGCTAGAACCTTCTCTACGTAGGTTCGGCCATGCGCATAACAAAGCTCGTCCACTGTAACTGGTGTCGGTTCAAGAATATCGATGGGAATGCCTAGCGCTTGCCATGACTCAACGGCTAAAGCAGGCTTGCCTGCACTGGGGGAATAACTATAGTTTTTTGATACTACTTTTGAACTATGAAAAACTGGAATAGACTGCATTTACTGCTCCTTGTTTAGCTAGTTTTGACAAGGCGTCGATGGCAGCAAGTTTGGATATAAATCCCATCAGTAGTTAACGTCCACCAGTCGTAAAACAAAAATCCCACCTGACATTAGCCAAAGTGGGATCATCTCCGCCTTTAGCATGTATTTATTAATCGCGCAGCAATCAGATCAAATCCGCGATATGTTGATATTACGCTTCCACTTTACTGGAAGCAAATGTTTTAAGAAAACTAATCATTACTTCTAATAACGTTTCCAAAATTAACTTTAACTTATTTAACAAATGTCTCCTTTAAAGAAGCTTGATTTGGAGTCATAAGGACTGCGGCGGCCCAAAATAGACTTTCAAGTGGATTAGTTTAAGCCAAAATACCAAAGCCTTGACCAATTAGTGGGACTTTTTCGTTTCTATTGAATGATCGGTCATGTAGGCATGAATAAAGGTTTATAACAAACCCCTAATGTTTAAGACCCAAAACCAAACTGGGTACAATATTTATCAGTTTATCCGCAAGCTAAATTTGGTGGTGAATAACCTGCAAATCAATAAAGATTTAAGCTGAATAATCTGCTACATCAAACAACTCTATTGGTACTGGCTTGCCAAAATAATAACCCTGAAAGTGCATGCAGCCGAAATTAATTAGAAAACTCAACTGTTCGTCAGTTTCCACCCCTTCAGCTATCACTTCAAGATTCATGCTAGTTGCCATGGCAATGATGGTGCGGACAATCGCTTTATCGCTGCTATTAGTTGGAATATCTCGCACGAACGATTGGTCGATCTTAAGTTGATACAGTGGTAAACGTTTGAGGTATTGCAGGGAGGAATAACCAGTGCCAAAATCATCCAATGAGAAGTGAATGCCAATTTCTTTAAATGCATTCATGGTGTTGACGGTCTCTTCAATATTCTCTAGTAATAGGCTTTCTGTAAGTTCTAACTTAAGCTGCATCGGGTTGATGGCATAACGTAGCACTAGTGACTGTACTTGTGATATGAAGTCAGGCTGGAAGAATTGTTTAGCACTCACGTTCACTGATAGTGTGAGGTCACAGGTGGAGGAATCTTGTTGCCATACTTTGAGTTGAGCGCATGCAGTTTCCAACACCCATTGCCCAATTGGCAGAATCAGCCCAGTTTCTTCCGCCAGTGGAATAAATTCCAATGGATTCACTAAACCGCGTTCGGGATGTAGCCAGCGAATCAAAACCTCCGCGCCAGTTGGACGGTAATATCTATCCACTTGAATTTGGTAATATAACTGGAATTGATGCTTCTCAATTGCTAGTCTTAACTCTCTTTCATTAGCTGCACGTATATTAATCAGGTTCTGCATCTC
>JACMMS010000070.1 GCA_014378915.1 Methylophilaceae bacterium | reverse complement strand
TGGGCATACGAAACGCAGACCTAGAGCGCGTGGTGAAGTCCGGCGCGGCCAGATACCAGACATGGAGAGCATTCATGACAGGCCGTCAGAAGTCGACGAGAGGCTAATCCCTGGGCATTGGGAAGGTGACTTGATCAAAGGCAAAGGCAACCGCACCTCGGTGGGCACGATTGTGGAAAGAACGACACTGTTTACCGTGTTAGCAAAGATGGAGAATGCGACAGCGGCATCAGCAGTCAATGGATTCAGCCAGGTATTGAATCGCATTGAAGCACAGAAACGATTATCGATGACGTATGATCAGGGACGTGAGATGGCAAGGCATGCTGAGTTAACAGAAAACACGGGCGTTAAAGTATACTTTGCAGATCCGCATAGTTCATGGCAACGTGGTATTAACGAAAACACCAATAGATTACTGCGTCAGTAACTGCCCAAAGGTGAAGACTTAAGTATCTTCGGCCAAGAAGCGTCAGATGCGATTGCGTGGAAACTCAATACGAGACCCCGAAAGTCGTTAGGGTTCGAATGCCCTGCTGAGTTGTTCACGCCGGATGCATTTGATTTTAGGCAGCATCATGTTGCACTTTTTGCACTTCAACCTTGAAACCGCCCTTAAATATTAACGCTCATTTAAAAAAAATTGATTTTCAGGAAAAAACCTCATGGTGACACCAACAACTGCGCTTAAAGCTGAATCTAAAAATTTAGACTTTTACTACTCGAATGGCCACAAAGCACTTAAAGGCATCAATATGCCTTTGTACGAAAATAAAATCACTGCGCTTATTGGTCCATCTGGTTGTGGTAAATCAACCTATTTAAGATGCTTTAACCGCATGCACGATTTATATCCTGGTAATAAATACGATGGCGAAATCATCATGCATCCGGATAACACCAATGTGTTAGCAGATGGCGTAGACGCTATTGAAGTACGCATGCGCATTAGCATGGTGTTTCAAAAACCAAATCCATTTCCAAAATCAATTTACGAAAATGTAGCTTATGGCTTACGTGTACGTGGCGAAAGCAACAAACGTGTGATTGATGACAAAGTAGAAGAAGCCCTTAAAGGCGGCGCTATTTGGAACGAAGTTAAAGACAGATTGCACGATTTAGCGTTTAATTTATCTGGCGGTCAACAGCAACGTTTATGTATTGCACGTGCTTTGGCAACCAACCCAGAAATTATGCTGTTTGATGAACCAACCTCAGCGCTGGACCCCATCGCAACGGCTAACATTGAAGAGTTAATGTCAGAGCTACGTAACAAGCTTACTATTTTAGTAGTGACACATAATATGCAACAAGCTGCACGCGTTTCTGATTACACAGCTTATATGTACCTTGGCGAATTGATTGAATACGGCGATACAGATAGCATTTTCACCCGCCCAACCCGTAAAGAAACTGAAGATTACATTACGGGTAAATTTGGTTAATGAGTCATTAGATTTTTAGAGTGATTTAAATGGGGCTTGATTTATCAAGCCCTTTTTTATTGATAGGTAAAGCCATATTTGACGGTTTGTATCATTTCAAATAGGATGACTATTTTGAATTAGGTAATTTACGACAAAAAAACAATCTCAGTCACAAGTTGAGCTTACTCAGCTTCTGCAAGATCACCTCGGGTTCTTACGAGCTACTGCTGATGCTTATGACGCTGGATTCAATGGAGAAGCTAAACTTCTTGCGGTTTCTGTTCGAGTATTATGTCACGACTGAAAGAACTCTAAATCACTGTTGGAGCAACTCGGACAAAAGAATAATAAATTTATTGATTCTGCCTTCACTAATGTGGCTGGAAATATAAACACTCATATGGGGTTGGTAGGGGCCTTGGTTCAAAAATTGGAGCCGAATATATGGCGTTGTTAGATGACGTGCCAGATGAGAAAATACGAATAATTGACTTTGAAACTTGGTGGACGGCGACGATGTACGCAGATAATAAAAAATGTCTTATGTGGAAAGGATCACGTTTTAGCAGTTACAAGCCAAGACGGTGGTGCACATGTTGACCCTTCACTCAACGAAGTCTAGGCGGACTTATCACGCAACAACTCACTTGGGTGGTTTTATTCTGATGGAATAACTATGCAACCTATGGAAAGGCCAGAGCGTGCTGCAATTCGCCAAATAGCACATGAACTTTTGAAATCCCTTATTTACGACTATATTAAAACACCCATATACCCACCTTACTAAATGATTATAGCTGCTGTCTCGGCTATACCAGGAGCCGGCACGAGGGAATATAGTCTAACTCTGAACACACGAGTTCATAAAGTTGGCAGAAATGAACCTTGCTTTTGTGGTACCAGAAAGAAATACAAGCGATGTTGTGGAGTTCTATGAAGAAGCTGTTAACTGGACATTGGCATGGGAGAAAACTAGATTATTTTGTACGAAACTGTATCGCAGCCTTGTAGGGTGGTCACTTGTGGCCCATCCTACAGAGTGTAAACATCCAGCGCGCGATTTTTTCCAAAGCCACTGTATGAATTAACTTATTAATTCACTATAAAACTGCACCAATCTCTCCGCATGCACTTTATCTGTCCAACGCTTGGCCACATACGCCATGGCCTTAGCGCCTAGCACTAAACGTTCTGTTTCATGACTGAGTAAGTAACTTACTTTATCGGCAAACTCGGTGGTGTTTTCAGTAGAAATTAATACGCCCTCGCCTTCAATTAGTAGGGATTTTGTGCCTAGTTCGGCGATTGAAACTACAGCCGTCCCTTGCGCCATGGCTTCTAGCAACACTAAGCCTTGCGTTTCACTTTTAGATGAAAATACAAATACATCGGCTGATTTGTAGCAGGCATTGAGTTCAGTAGCTCTATCTAAATAGCCGATAAATTGAATATTTTGATTTAAACCAAGCTCTTTAGCTTGCTTATGTAAACTAGCTTCTGCTGGGCCTTCGCCCGTCACTACCAGCAAGGCCTTAGGCTGTTTGGTAATGAGTACTTTGGTCATCTCTAGTAAGAAATTGATATTTTTTTCAAATGCCACGCGGCCTACATAAAGCAACATCGGGCGGTTTTGTGCAATGCCATATTTGGCCCTAAACGCTGCACCATCGGCCGCAGCAAAGCTGTGTGCTTGTAAGCCTGTAGGTATCACTTGCGCTTGGGTTGATATGCCATAAGTACGCAGTGCATCGAGCATAGGCTGCGAAGGCGCAATCACGGCATCTAACACATTGCATTGTTTTTTAGAAATAAGCCGCGCCAAACTTTTAGCTAATTTTTTAGGGATAATAGGCAAGTAATGGTGTAGGTAATCTTCAAAAAAAGTGTGGTAGGTTTCTACACAAGACACACCCAACAACTTGGCTAATTTAACGCCTGCGTAGTGCGCTACAAACGGTGTATGAATATGCACTAAATCATAATTTTCATCGCGTAGCTCTGGCAGGCGCTTAAGTACAGCGTTGTATTTCATGAGCTTATCTTCAGGATCAAAATAAATACTGCGTGCAGGCATGCGCTTAATCCAAGCTTCGTCAGCTGTTGCAATGCCGTAGTCTGGGGCGATTAAATCTACGGTATGCCCCAAGGCTTGCAGTTGCGCGACAAATGTTCTAATTGAAGTAGAAACGCCGTTTACACGTGGGAAATATACATCTGAGATAAACAATATTTTCATCTATTTAACCTATTGATTTTGGGCTAGCTGTTATTTGATAGACTAGTAGTTGATAAGCCAGTAAGTGAGCGTTAGCTTAGTAAGCTAATATGACAACTTAATGACTGTCATAAAAAAATCATGTCAGTGTCATTTTTTATTCACGCCAACATGACAAATTAGCGTTTATGCAGATACGTAAAATTTTTAAAGATTTTTACTGGTGGTGTCCACTGCTGATGTACTCGGTGGATGCAAATGCCTGGGGCTTATTTACCCATCTATATTTTGCGCAATCACTGATTATGTCGATGCCATTGCTGGATCCGCGCCTTCGTTCGGCCATTAAAAAATTCCCAGAACTAGTGATGTCTGGGGCATGTTTGCCTGATTTAGCCGTTATCTCAAAAAAATTTAATACTACGCACCAATGGAAAGAAGCAGAACGCTTGCTGGCCGCGGCACAAACTGAAGAAGAAATGGCCATTGCCATTGGCTTTGCTAGCCATTTATATGTTGATGTCATTGCACATAACCATTTTGTGCCCGCACACGAGGCGCTATGGAATAATGAAAGCATGGTGGCACATATCGCCTCAGAATGGGCTATGGACGCCTACATTGCAGCACAGGTGACCCATACTCCAGGGCAACTACTCAAACGACATTTAGAAGTGTTAACTCCATTTGTATCGCTCTGCTTTGCTTGCCCAGAAGCGCAAACACGCAAAACACTGAAACAGCTCGCCTTTTGGGATACCACCTTACGTACGGTTAAGCTGCCTCACCTCATTAACCAAGCCATTCGTATCACTGATAATGGGGTGAGCAGAACATTTGATTACTACTTAAGCAAAACTGAAAGTGCCTTGGTAGACTTTCATAAGGTAATAGAAGGCAATCACCCAGCTTGGCAGCCAGAATTGCATCACCTTGGTTTAGAGGAATTAGACTTGTGGAGAACGCACTGCTTAGACGATTTAACACAGGAACTACTTGTGCCAATTTCTTATTATTAGTTAAACATCTCTGGTTTCATTGCAGACTTAAACAATTAAGGCAAATAAACTAAAACACCATCATCCTAAAATATCATTAACATAGACAAGCTGGCAATAAGTGCACCTAGCAAAGCTCCTGCCACCACATCGCTAGGGTAATGTAAACCCAAAATCACGCGTGACATGCCAACAAGCACCGTGAAAGGAATAAGTAACCATCCTAGCCATGGATAGTAAGCGAGCGCTACCCCACAAAATACAACAGCATGTAGCGTATGGCCCGACGGAAAACTAAAATGATCCAACGGCTTACCCGTTAGCCAAATATCTTGTCGCACTTGGTATGGGCGCGGTCGTAAAGTTTTACCTTTGAGCCACTTATAAAGCAAAGTACCTGTTAAACCCGCTAATAACATATGCGTAACTGGCTGTAAGCCATCCTGCCTTTGTGATAACAAAATGCCTGCCATAATGGTATACCAGAAAATGCCATCACCTAGCCTGCTGATTAGCCGAAACCATAAGCGCACCAATTTATACTGGCTCGTATGGTTCACTTTTACGCACAGGGCGTTATCAAGTTTTTGAAAATTAGTTAAAAACAGTTTCATCTTACGGATTGTATTTTTATTGCTCATCATAACCTCCACTTTACTAAGGTAATATTTTTGTATTCATTCCATATTGAATACCTAATTAAAATCTTCTCTTTGTACATGGCTAGAATTACACGCGGATATGAATGATTGATGACAAGCTAAAAAATATATATACTAAATACAAATCATTATCATTTATATTTCTATTTAAATAAATTTACAATTGGCACCCAAAATGAATATGTCTAAAAAAAAACCAAATCAGTTAAAGCTAAGCAATATTGCACTGGCTATTTCTTTAATGTTTGCCTTTCCTGCAATGGCAGCAAGTACGTTAGAAGAGCGCTTAAATGAATTACAACAGCGTTTAGACGGCATGCAAAAATTACAAGATGAAGTTAACAGCCTAAAAGGACAGCTGAACGAAGAACGTAAAGAAAGAAAAGATAACCAAGAGTTATTACTAGATAAAGCGGCTAGCAATGGCACAGCGAGCTCACCCCCTAGCAATAGCAGCGCTCAAGCAGAGAACACTACAACGATTGGTGGCTACGGAGAAATTTTTTATAACAACTTTAAAAATGATACTGCATACCCTGCAACCGCTGATTTACGTAGATTTGTGATGTTTTTAGGGCATCGATTCAATGAAAAAATGTCATTTCACTCAGAGCTGGAAATAGAACATGGCGTGTCTAGTAAAGATGATTCAGGTGAAGTTGAGCTAGAACAGGCCTATATTGGCTATAGCTTTAATGACGCTGCTAATTTAAAAGCTGGTTTATTCTTAATTCCGCTTGGTTTACTCAATGAAAATCACGAACCGCCAGTATTTTATGGTGTGAATCGCAATGAAGTAGAAACTCGCATTATTCCAACCACATGGCGCGAGGGAGGTATTGGCTTTTTTGGTCTTACCGACAATGGCTTTGGTTATGATGTTGGCATAACCACGGGCTTTGATGCTGGGAAAATTGATGAGCCAGCTTTTGGTGTACGTAGTGGTCATCAAGAGTTACAACTAGCGCATGCTACTGACTTAAGCGTTTACGGCAGCATTAAATACACAGGTTAACTCGGCTTATTGTTAGGTGCTGGTGTATTTACAGGAAATACTAGCCAAAATGGTGCGACAGTAGCCGCTTTAAGAAATGTAGCTGCACGCCTAACGTTAGTTGAGATACATGCTCGTTATGCGGCTCACGGCTTTGATTTACAAGCACTGTATGCGGGCGGTAGGTTAGGTGATTCAGCAAAAGTGACTAGCGCAATTGGCTTAGCCGCACCTAAAAGCATAAAAGGTGGTTACGTACAAGCGGCTTATCATGCCTGGACAAAAGACGAAATGGATTTCGCGCCATTTATACGTTTTGAAAAGTTTGATATTGACCAGCAAGAAGATGGAGCAAACGGCATATTTGAAGACCCCACCGGCCATGACCGTGTGACCACTTTAGGTTTTAATTTCAAACCAGCCAATGATGTAGTATTAAAAGCAGATTATCAACATTATCAAAAAGAGAGAGGTATTAGCAGCATTAATTTAGGTTTAGGTTATATGTTCTAAGAGTCAATTAAGTGCTTCACAATAAAAAAGGTGCTGCATAGCACCTTTTTTATTGTGAGCCAGTAGGCTATGAAGTGGACTTAGGCAGATGCTTTTCGCACGGCATCTGCAATATTTTCAGCCAAACACTCTACTTGCTCGTGATGTTGACCCTCTACCATCACGCGAATTTTAGGCTCTGTGCCAGATGCACGTAACAGCACGCGACCAGAATCGCCCAGCTCTTTCTCGGCAGCTTGTAATGCAGTTTGCACGTCTTTATTGGCTTTAAAATCAAACTTAGTCGCCGTTTTTACATTAATTAATACCTGTGGGTATAGCACCAATGCCGAGTTCATTTCCACTAATGTTTTTTTGCTGGTTTTTAGTGCATGTAAGACTTGTAGTGAAGCAATAATAGCATCGCCACTACTATGCTTATCCAGTATGAGAATATGCCCAGAGTTTTCACCACCCAATTGCCAGCCACGCTCCACCAATAGCTCTAGCACGTAGCGGTCACCAACACTGGCACGTGCAAACGGAATATTTTGTTGTTGTAGTGCGTGTTCAAGCGCTAAATTCGTCATTAGCGTTCCAACTACGCCACCTTTTAAAATACCAGCCCGTTGCTGCGCTAGAGCAATAATGTAAAGTAGTTGATCACCATCTAGCAGCTGACCAGCACTATCCACCATCAGCACACGGTCACCATCGCCATCAAAAGCGATACCCAAGTCCGCTTGATGGGCTAGCACTGCTTTTTGCAGGGCTTGTGGATGGGAGGTACCAACGCCTTCATTAATATTTAAGCCATCAGGTGCGTTGCCAATCGCAATAATTTCAGCACCTAACTCATGAAACACTGGCGGTGCCACGTGATAAGTCGCACCGTGCGCGCAATCTAAAACAATTTTTAAACCACGTAAATCTAATTGGTTAGGGAAAGTGCTTTTACAAAATTCAATATAACGGCCAGCCGCGTCATTGATGCGGCGAGCTTTACCGAGCTTTACTGATTCCATCACTTGCATCGGTTTTTCTAACTCAGCCTCGATGGCATATTCAATAACATCACCAAGTTTTGCACCTAGACCTGAAAAAAACTTAATACCATTATCTTCAAAAGGATTATGTGAAGCTGAAATCACAATACCAGCTTGAGCGCGTAAGGCACGTGTGAGGTAAGCCACTGCAGGCGTAGGCATTGGTCCTGTAAGAAAGACATCAACACCTGCTGCAGACAACCCAGCCTCAAGCGCGGCTTCTAGCATGTACCCCGAAATACGCGTATCTTTACCAATTAACACAGTTGGATGAGCACCATCTGCGGCGGCATTTGCTGTTAGTACGCGACCAGCCGCATAACCCAAGCGCATTAAAAAGTCAGGGGTGATTGGAGAAACGCCCACGCGCCCACGAATGCCATCGGTTCCAAAGTATTTCTTACTCATTATTTAAACCTGTTTTTATCATTTTATTTTATGTTAATCATAATTCTTAGCCGCGTAAAGCCGCTATAACTTTTAAAGCATCAACCGTTGCTCTTACATCATGTACACGCAAAATATTAGCCCCATTAATTGCGGCAACTACAGAAGCGGCAATACTTGCGGCTACCCTATCTGTTTTATTATCACCCAGCACCTGACCCAAAACTGACTTTCGTGATAAACCTACCAACAAAGGCTGACCAATTTGACGTAGCTGCGCTAATTGTTTTAACAACGCAATATTATGCATAGTGCGCTTACCAAAACCAAAACCTGGGTCGAGCAAAATACGACTGGAGGAAATACCAGCCTGCATGACAATGTTAAATCGTGCTGTCAAAAAAGCGCTGACTTCTGCGACAACATCATCATATTGCGGATCAATTTGCATCGTTTGAGGCGAACCTTGCATATGCATTAAACATACACCCACATCGCTATTTGCAACAACTTCTAAAGCACCTGGTGCTTGCAGTGCATTAATATCATTCACAATACTAATGCCAGCATCAATCGCCGCTTGCATCACTTTTGGCTTATAGGTATCGATTGATAATGGAATATTCACTATTTTAGCCAGTTTTTCAATCACAAGAATAACACGCGCTAGTTCTTCATCTAAGCCAACAGGCGTTGCCCCAGGCCGAGTAGATTCACCACCAATATCTAATATACTAGCGCCTTCTTCTACCAATTGCAGCGCATGCTCTACTGCCTTATTTGTTGAGGCATATTGCCCGCCATCAGAAAAGGAATCTGGTGTGACATTTACAACACCCATAACACATGGATTAGTTAAATCTAATTGGTATTTTCCGCAGATAAACATGATGTAATGACTAAAGTAATTAAGAAATAAAGTATTAAGTAAGTGGGTCATCATAACAAAAAGGGCGCAATATCTGCGCCCTTTTTGTTACTTTCAATACGCCTTTATAACGTAATATCTATTTCACTTTTTGCTGTTGGCTGTGGCGTTGGATTAATACTTGGCTTTGAACCGCCCGCACCAGTAGATGGCGGATTAGCTTTGCCCTGTTTAGGTTTAACCTCGCGAACTGGCAAGCCAGCCATAATGTCGTTAATTTGATCTGCATCAATGGTTTCCATCTGCAACAGTGCAGCTGTCATTGCCTCCACCTTATCGCTATTATCTTCTAACAGTTTACGTGCAATACCATATTGTTCATCTAAAATTCGACGAATCTCGCCATCTACTTTTTGTTGTGTAGCTTCTGATACTGTTTTAGAGCTCATACTACCAAAAAATGAATCTTGCTCACCACCCGTATAAACCATCGTGCCCAAACTATCTGACATACCGTACTTAGTAACCATATCACGTGCTAATTTGGTTGCACGTTCAAAGTCATTAGAAGCACCCGTTGACATTTGATGCATGAAAATCTCTTCGGCAATACGACCGCCAAATAAAATTGAGATTTCTTCCAACATTTTATCTTTGTAGTTACTAATACGATCAAACTCTGGCAACTGCCATGTTAAGCCTAACGCCCAACCACGCGGCATAATGGTCACTTTGTGCACTGGATCAGCCTTAGGTAACAATTTGGCTACCACTGCATGGCCAGATTCATGATAGGCAGTATTACGGCGCTCCTCTTCACGCATCACCATAGACTTACGTTCTGGACCCATGAAGATTTTGTCTTTTGCATCTTCAAAATCTTGCATATCAACCGTACGCTTGTTACGGCGCGCAGCAAATAAGGCAGATTCATTCACCAAGTTAGCTAAATCAGCACCAGAGAAACCAGGTGTACCGCGGGCTAAAATGTCCGCACGTACATCAGCATCAATTGGCACTTTACGCATATGCACCATCAAGATTTGCTCACGACCTTTAATGTCAGGCAAGCCAACCATCACTTGTCTGTCAAAACGGCCTGGACGCAATAAAGCCTTATCCAACACATCGGCACGGTTAGTTGCAGCAATCACAATCACACCGGAATTAGCTTCAAAACCATCCATTTCAACCAACATTTGGTTAAGTGTTTGCTCACGCTCGTCATTACCACCACCTGTGCCAGATCCACGGCTACGGCCTACAGCGTCTATTTCATCAATAAAAATGATACACGGTGCATTTTTCTTGGCAGTCTCAAACATATCACGTACACGAGCGGCACCAACACCTACAAACATCTCCACAAAATCTGAACCAGAAATCGTAAAAAAAGGTACTTTAGCTTCGCCTGCAATAGCACGGGCAATTAAAGTTTTACCTGTTCCTGGCGGACCAATCATTAATACGCCGCGTGGAATACGACCACCTAGTTTTTGGAATTTACTTGGATCACGTAAAAACTCAACCAACTCTGAAACTTCCTCTTTAGCTTCGTCACAACCAGCTACATCAGCAAATGTGGTTTGATTTGAGCTTTCATCTAACTGGCGTGCTTTGCTTTTACCGAACGAGAATGGTCCGCCACTTTTTCCGCCACCTTGCATCTGACGCATAAAGAAAATCCAAACACCAATCAGCAAGATCATGGGGAACCATGATACAAATATACTCATTAATAGAGATTGTTCTTCTTCTGGTTTAGCTTCTACACGCACATTGTTTTTGAGCAAATCACCCATCAAGCCTGGGTCATAGGGCGCATAAGTTGTAAACTTTTTACCGTCAGATGTTTGACCGTGAAGTACACGACCCTCTATAGACACAGTAGCAATATGCCCATCTTTAACTTCTTGAATAAACTGAGAGTAAACAATCTGTCCATCTGCCTTCGATGATCCCGTAAACTGTTTAAACACAGTCATTAGCACGATGGCAACAGCCAACCAAATGGCGATACTTTTTGCGATATTATTCAATTTATATTCCTTTATGATGCATTGTTATAACGCAACATGAAACCAAAAATTTACTACTTAATTTTAACCCTAATTTCAATGCTCATGCTAATTTTACGGCTAATTACGTGCACACTTGAACAATACAAATGCTTATTTTCAACAATTACTTACAGCTTAATACTTTCTGTCTAAACCAAGCAAGTAGACTTCACTACTGCGATCACGTGAAGCTTTCGGTTTACGTGTCACAACTTTATCAAAAAGACCCCGCATATTTTTTACGATTTCGTCAAACCCAGCACCAATGAAAACTTTGACTAGAAAATTGCCACCTGGTTTCAACTGTTTATGACTAAATTCTAAAGCGAGTTCAGTTAAATAAGCTGCCCCAGCTTGGTCAACATCTGCAATACCACTCATATTGGGTGCCATATCTGCAATTACAAGGTCAATTTGCTTACCATTTAACTTTTCTTCTAATTGTTTTAAAACAGCTTCTTCTCTGAAATCACCTTGAATAAAGTCCACACCTGCAATCGGCAACATATCTAAAATATCTAAAGCGATGACACGACCATTACCATGCAATCGCTGTACAACAACCTGGGACCAGCTACCAGGCGTTGACCCCAAATCCACAATGGTCATGCCCTGTTTAATCAGTTTATCTTTATCATCAATCTCAATCAATTTATAGGCTGCACGCGCACGATAACCTTCTTTATGTGCAAGTTTTACAAATTCATCGTTCAGATGCTCTTGCATCCACGCTTTGCTGGTTCTGGTTCGCTTCATCTGTTAAAATGATTACCTAAATAAATGAATAAGATACTACAAGTGAATTCAAAACAAATTAGTTTTTTACGTGGCCTAGGCCATAATCTTAGCCCTGTTGTGATGATAGGAAATAACGGATTAACTGAGACTGTACTTAAAGAAATTGAGCTTAACTTAAACTCACATGAATTGATTAAAGTGCATGTGGCAGGTGATGATCGCAACGCACGTAAAACCATGTATTTAGAAATTGTCAACAAAACTGGTGCAATTGCAGTGCATCATATTGGAAAACAACTAGTGTTTTACCGCGCTTCTAAAACTGTTAAAGAAAAATATAAAATCAGTATTCCAAAGCTTTAAAACTCTAAAGTTATAACCATTTATTTTGTAAAATCCTATGAAGAATTACTGTTTAGCCCGCAGTACCACTACAAAACCTAGCAAGCACTCCAATACATAAGCTACGCTTGCTATACCATGCCAGCGCTCAAAACGGCTGGCAAAGACGCTTTTCATCACATCCCCATTAATTGCACCACTTAATATTGCCTGCACTTTAAGTTGTGCTAACAGTGGCTGAATACCAAAGTGGCCAAAAGCAACTAACAGTAACATCATAAATACGGCCCAAAAATAAGCTTGCTTAAGCGCGGCTGTGCCATATCTTATTAGTCGGTGAATAAGTAAAAAGAAGCCAGAAAATAAACCCAAGTATGAAACCAGATTAAATAGTTTACCTGCTAATAAACCAGCCAATTGCGAATCTGATTGTAATCCTTTTAGCGTAGTAAATAGCATATAGGCAGTCACTCCGATTGCCCATAGCGCGCCAACCCACAATGTAGTCAAAATGAGTGCTAATTGATCGGCTAGTTTATTCATGATTTTATATTCAGTTAAATCTGTATTTAGATGTACATAACATCAAGCACTTCATACTCTTTAATCCCACCTGGGGCTGAAACCTCAGCAACATCACCGGCAGATTTACCAATTAAAGCACGAGCAATAGGCGAGGCAATAGAAATCTTACCGCCCTTAATATCCGCTTCATCTTCACCAACAATTTGGTAGGTTTTATTATCGCCAGAATCTAAATCTTCCATATTGACAGTTGCGCCAAATACGACGCGGCCTTCTGCATTCAATGTAGTTGGATCAATGATTTGCAGGTTCGATAACTTGGCTTCTAGCTCAGCTATGCGGCCTTCAATAAAGCTTTGTTTTTCTTTGGCTGCTTCGTATTCTGCATTTTCAGATAAATCGCCCTGCGCACGCGCTTCAGCAATTGCCTCAATAATATTAGGGCGATCTACACTTCGCAGCGTTTGTAGCTCATCTTTTAACAAAATTGCACCTTTAACGGTGACTGGAATTTGATTTAGTGCCATAAAAACCTCTTACTAAAAATAAAAACCACACTAGGCGCCTAGCGTGGCTTAAAAAATAATGCCAGAAAATATAAATGCTTGATGGATTTTAACGCTAAATTATTTTTATACAAAATACTTTATATGCTTATTTAATATAACAATTAATTAAGTCGTTTATGCAAATCTTGCAACGACTCCACAGTGAGTTCTTCCATATGCGCCATGCCGATACAAGCGGCTCTAGCACCAGCTAATGTAGTGTAATAAGTTACCTTATTTTGTAAAGCTGTACGACGAATAGCATATGAATCATGCACAGCACGCTTATCTTCTGTGACATTCACAATAAAGCTAATTTCATCATTTTTAATCATATCTACAATATGTGGGCGTCCTTCTGCAACTTTATTAACTGGTGTGACTTTTAATCCAGCCTCGATTAATGCGCGCGATGTACCTTTAGTTGCCACTAATTCAAAACCTAAATTAGCGAGCGCCTGCGCTATATCAATCACTTTTAGATGATCTTCTTTTCTAACACTCAGAAAAGCACGCCCACCAGTAGGCAATTTGGTACTTGCCCCTAATTGCGATTTTAAGAATGCCTCGGCAAAGGTATTACCTACACCCATCACTTCACCAGTAGACTTCATCTCTGGACCTAAAATCGTATCGACACCAGGGAATTTGATAAACGGGAATACCGCTTCTTTTACTGAGTAAAAAGGTGGAATCACCTCTTTAGTCACACCCTGGTCTGGCAATGACACGCCAATCATACAGCGCGCAGCAATTTTAGCTAATTGCAGGCCACAAGCTTTGGATACAAATGGCACCGTGCGAGAGGCACGTGGATTTACTTCTAACACATACACAGTTTCGCCCTGAATCGCAAATTGTACGTTCATTAAACCGACAACACCCAATGCTTTTGCCATTTGTGCAGTTTGCACACGCAACTCATCTTGTAACTTCACAGACAAACTATAAGGCGGTAATGAGCATGCCGAGTCACCAGAGTGCACGCCAGCTTGCTCGACGTGCTCCATAATGCCACCAATGATGAGATTTTCGCCATCACACAAAGCGTCTACGTCAATTTCTAAAGCATCATTTAAAAATCGATCTAATAGCACGGGTGATTCATTAGAAACTTTAACGGCTTCACGCATATAGCGCTCTAGTTGAGCTTGTTCTTGTACAATCTCCATTGCGCGCCCACCCAATACATAACTTGGACGCACTACTAATGGGTAACCAATTTCTTCAGCCAAACGTAGCGCATCAGCCTCATTACGTGCAGTACGATTTGGTGGCTGTTTCAAACCAAGCTCGTGCAACATTTGCTGAAAGCGCTCACGGTCTTCTGCCATATCGATGGCATCTGGTGTTGTACCAACAATTGGTACACCGGCAGCTTCTAAATCACGAGCAAGTTTTAATGGTGTTTGACCACCATACTGCACAATCACACCCATTGGTTTTTCTAAATCAACAATTTCTAGTACATCTTCTAACGTAACTGGCTCAAAATACAAGCGATCAGAAGTGTCATAATCAGTCGATACAGTTTCAGGATTACAGTTGACCATGATAGTTTCATAGCCATCTTCACGCATTGCAAGCGCAGCATGCACGCAACAATAATCAAACTCGATACCTTGGCCAATTCGGTTTGGCCCACCACCCAACACCATAATTTTCTTTTTATTGGTTGGCTTTGCTTCGCACTCTTCTTCATAAGTAGAATACATATAAGCAGTATTGGTCGAGAATTCCGCCGCACAAGTATCTACACGTTTATAAACTGGACGAATGTTTAAGCCTTGACGATAAGCACGCACTGCATGCTGGTCAGTACCCAATAAAGTCGCTAAACGCCTATCTGAGAATCCACGACGTTTAAGCTGGAACAATGTAGAACGGTCTAAATCGCCTAGTCTTTCACCTTTAAGTGCTTGCTCACGATCCACTAAATCCTTGATTTGAGTTAAAAACCATGTATCAATTTTTGAATAGCTATATACTTGCTCAACACTCAACCCTGTCCTAAATGCATCACCCACATACCAGATACGTTCTGGGCCAGCTTCACTTAACTCTTTATGAATGGTATCAGCATCAGTCGTCTTCTCATCTAAACCGTCTACCCCAACCTCTAAACCACGTAAGGCTTTTTGAAATGACTCTTGGAATGTACGGCCAATCGCCATAACCTCACCAACTGATTTCATTTGTGTGGTTAAACGTGAATCCGCTTGTGGGAATTTCTCAAAAGCAAAACGAGGGATTTTAGTCACTACATAATCAATGGATGGTTCGAACGAAGCTGGCGTTGCACTGCCAGTAATTTCATTGCGCAATTCATCCAAGGTAAAGCCAACCGCTAATTTCGCAGCCACCTTAGCAATAGGGAAACCCGTTGCTTTTGACGCTAAAGCTGATGAGCGTGATACACGCGGATTCATCTCAATGACAATCATGCGACCATCATCGGGATTGATAGCGAACTGGACGTTAGATCCGCCTGTATCCACACCGATTTCACGCAACACAGCCAAACTGGCGTTACGCATGATTTGATACTCTTTATCTGTCAGCGTTTGTGCTGGCGCCACTGTAATCGAGTCGCCTGTATGCACACCCATCGGATCTAAGTTCTCAATTGAGCAGATAATGATGCAGTTGTCCGCTGAGTCACGCACTACTTCCATCTCATACTCTTTCCAACCCAAAAGTGATTCCTCAATCAACAATTCGTTTGTAGGTGAAGCATCCAAACCGCGTTCGCAAATCGCAACAAACTCTTCTTTGTTATAGGCGATACCGCCACCACTGCCGCCCATCGTGAATGATGGGCGAATAATGGAAGGATATCCAATGTCCAACTGTACTTGCAATGCCTCTTCCATACTGTGTGCAACAAAAGACTTTGCAGAACCCAAACCAATCTTGGTCATGGCCTCTTTAAACTTTTGGCGGTCTTCAGCTTTATCAATCGCTTCTTTTGAAGCACCAATCAACTGCACATTGTATTTAGCTAACACACCGTGCTTATCTAAGTCTAATGCACAATTTAAGGCAGTTTGGCCACCCATAGTAGGCAGCAAAGCATCTGGACGCTCTTTAGCGATGATTTTCTCGACCACTTGCCAAGTGACTGGCTCGATATAAGTCGCATCAGCCATTTCTGGATCGGTCATGATCGTTGCAGGATTGGAGTTAACCAAAATAACGCGGTAACCCTCTTCACGCAAAGCTTTACACGCTTGTGCGCCAGAGTAATCGAATTCACAAGCTTGCCCAATCACAATTGGGCCAGCGCCTATGATGAGAATGCTTTTAATGTCGGTACGCTTTGCCATCTTAATTTACTTTTTTATCTTGCATTAACTGGATAAACTGATCAAACAAATAACTCATTTCGGTAGGGCCTGGGCTTGCTTCGGGGTGACCTTGGAAACTGAACGCAGGTTGATCAGTGCGGGCAATACCTTGCAAACTGCCATCGAACAGTGAAACGTGAGTTGTTTTAACATTGGCTGGCAAGGTTTCTGCATCCACCGCAAAACCATGATTTTGACTGGTGATATAGACTTTTTTGGTGACTACATCTTGCACAGGATGGTTTGCACCATGATGACCAAATTTCATTTTAAGCGTTTTAGCGCCGCTCGCTAAAGCTAACAACTGATGGCCTAAGCAAATACCAAAAGTAGGAATACCAGTTTCGACCAACCTATTGATTGCACTAATTGCATAATCACAAGGTGCAGGATCACCAGGGCCATTTGATAGGAATATACCATCAGGCTTGTAAGCTAAAGCTTCTGCCGCAGTGGATTGTGCTGGTAGCACGGTTATTTTACAGCCGCGCGATGTTAGCATGCGTAGAATATTACGTTTTACGCCATAATCAAATGCAACCACATGAAATTGGCTAGGCACTGAACTCTTATATCCCTCACCAAGCGCCCACTCGCCCTGCTCAAAACTGTAAGCTTTATCGCAACTCACCACCTTAGCTAAATCCATGCCATTCAAGCCAGCAAAGGCACTTATTTTCTTATTAGCAACTTCAATCGCTTGGGCTTCATCTGCCATGCCAGCAATGATACAGCCAGACTGTGCACCTTTTTCACGCAATATACGCGTAAGTTTGCGCGTGTCAATATCGGCAATAGCAATGATATTATTGGCTTTTAAATATTCACTTAATGATTGCTCACTGCGAAAATTACTATGCATTAGTGGCAAATCACGAATAATTAGGCCGTTTGCGTACACCTTATCGGACTCTACGTCTTCAGAGTTAACGCCAGTGTTGCCAATGTGGGGATAAGTTAGTGTAACGATTTGTTTAGTGTAAGAAGGGTCTGTAAGGATTTCTTGGTAACCCGTCATCGAAGTGTTAAAAACCACCTCACCCACAGTGGTGCCTTCAGCGCCGATTGTCACACCACGAAAAACCGTTCCATCTGCAAGCACTAAAATTGCGGACACTTTTGTGGACATGTTTTGCGGCACAGCAACTCCTTGTTTGATCATATTTATAACTATTAATTTATTGCTTCCCACTAACTTTAGTGGTGAACCACGATGAGCAAGTGGCAGATACGCAAAACGGGAGGAGCGAATACTCTTCCCGTTTCAGAATTGATGGATTATAGACTAATTTAGGGCACTTATCAATTGAAAGACACTGACACTTTCTAAAAGCTCTATTTACTCCAAGGTGAATTTTGGAATAGTATTGGAGTAGTAGTAACGATTATCGCCGGCTTTTTTGCCGAATACATGGCATCATCTGCTACTTTTATTACGCGCTGAGGCGTGGTAAGTTTTTCTGAAAAAATCACCATTCCTACACTCGCAGTGACTTTAATCACAGTATTTCTTATGGTAATTGGCATAGCCAACTCTTGGATGATTTTTTCAGCGACCAATTCACCATCAATCCGATTGGATATTCTGGGCAGCAACACAACGAACTCATCACCCGCCAACCTAGAAACCGTATCCTCTATACGCAAGGGATTAATAAACCTTGCTGCAATCAAACATAACAACTGATCTCCTGCATCTTGACCTAGCGTGCCATTTATAGGCTTAAGGCCATCTAAGTCTATTTACCTTACCTTAAACTTATCACTACCTCTATCTGCTAATGCAATGATTTGTTGTAGCCTATTTTCCAATAAACGTCTGTTTGGTAGACCTGTTAAGTTATCTTCATAAGACATTTTAAGAAGCTGACTATGTGACTGCTTAAGGCTATCGTTCTGCTTAGCCTTTACGCGCCATAAGATACTATAAATTGAAATCACCAATAAAAATGCGAGTGTAGCGATGGTGCAAAATTGCAGCTTGCCATAGCGCGTGATTCCAATCTTTTGCTTCAATATCAATACCAACCACAACCATTTGCTTATCAGGCAAAGTGTGCGGCACAAAAGCACTCACCCAAGTACCCAACGATCCAAGTAAGAACCTTCAGTTAATACATTTACAGTAGCGAATATATTTTTTAGAGCGATACTTACCTTGGTATGAACGCTATTTGGAGGTAGGTACAAAGCACTGTTAAGTGGAGAAGAGTCTCGCAAAAAATACGACCTTTTTTTGCATTTTCATGCATTAAATAGACTGCTCTACATTTTGGATATATAGAACAGATTTTAGCCAGACGCTCGCGGAAGAATGTTGAGTCACGTAATGTTGCATCTTGGCTTTTTGAATCTACAGGCGTTATAGCATTGGGGGCTATATCAGAAACACTCTGAATATTGCCGTACATGCTACCCCAATCCAATGCCAAATCAATTGAGCGAGTTTGCACTAGCAAAGCGACACATATCGGCATCTTTGCTGTAAACCGCCAATCCGATAGACACAACATCTACAATGAGCTCAGCCAGCATCAATACCAGATGGGGATACTCTTTACAGCGCTTGGTTAGGTTGATATTGAGGCTAAACCTTATATTTTCTTATGTTGCAATTAGTTAAGGTTTAAATAAATGTTACGTAATTATTAAAAACGATGACTATCGCAAACGCAGTACATCCTGCATATCAAACAAACCCGTTTGCTTATCTGCCAAAAATTTAGCCGCACGCAACGCTCCCAGTGCAAACGTAGCACGACTGCTCGCTTTATGTGTTAACTCTACACGCTCACCTATACCAGCGAATAAAACCGTATGATCACCCACGATATCGCCACCGCGTACCGTGGCAAAGCCTATAGTACTAGGGTCGCGTTGACCAATTACACCTTCACGCCCGTAGATAGCACAGTCATCTAAATGACGACCTAGCGCACCTGCTGCTGCCTCACCTAAACGCAAGGCTGTGCCTGAAGGCGCATCTACTTTGTGACGATGATGTGCTTCAATAATTTCTATATCATAACCTTCGTTTAAAACTTTGGCGGCCGATTGCACAAGGTTAATGAGCAAGGTCACGCCCACGCTCATATTAGGCGCAAATACGATGGCCATATTTCTTGAAGCTGCTTTAATTTGTGATTTCTGCTCTGAAGTAAAGCCAGTGGTGCCAATAATTAACTTTACATTAGCTTTTTGACAAGCAATTAAATAATCCATAGTCGCTTCAGGGCGCGTAAAATCAATTAGCACATCTGCATTTTTTAATGCGCTACTAATATCATAACTAATTTTTACATCAGTCATTTTACCAAACTGCTCGCCAGCATCACGGCCAATTTGTGGGTTATCCGCCCTATCTAAAGCACCATGTAAAACAAGTTCGCTATCGGCAAAAACTCCTTCTAACAGCGCATGACCCATACGACCAGAACAACCCGCAATGACCACTTTGAATGCTTTTTTATGACTCATGTACTTCAACTTATATAATTTATTAGTTAGATTGTTAATTAAAAAAGTAATCCATTAAAAACCAATTTTTTCTAACATGCGCTCAAAATAGCCATGCTCACTATCGGGTTCGACAGTATTATTTTTTATTGGGCGGTTATTATTTGGGGCTGTAGATGCTTTAACTTCACTACTTATATTGTTACGCTTAAAGTCTAGGGTTCGATCAAATTTAAGCTCATAATTTGCAAGCCTTCCACTATTGGCGTTGGGGGCAGCCTGCAACGACTGCACAACTGCTGCCTGCTCAACTTCAGGAGGTGAAGCTTGCTGGGTAGATGCTGGCGCTGAAGGAGGCGACTCAACGACCGGCTGAGTAACCACATTCTGCTCAATTGGTTCAGCTACGCTAGATCCAATGGCGGGAGGTGTTGGAATCAACAACAACTCTGCAATTGCGACTGGAACCGTCACACTCTCATTTGGCAAAGGCGTTGTAATAACATCTTTTGCGGCTGCGGGAGGCACTACAACTTCATTTTTTGCTGCAGCCACTGGTTCTGGCGATACTTTATCAACTTCAACATTTGCCTCAGGCGGCAATAAAGGCTTATCGTCCTTCCAAAATTTCAACTTTTCAGTAAAGCTTTCGCCCGTATTATCTTTTGAATTTTTTGTTTTTGGCGCTGTAGCTTCGGCCGCTGGCGTTAACTTGACAACACCAACTTCGGCTGTTGGCATTACATCACCACGCACAGCTTTAAGCTGTTCATTTTCAAAATCTATCACTACGCGTTTTTGCTCTGTAATTTTACCTGCCTGGCGTAACTGAAAAATGTAATCCCAGCGGTTGCTATGAAAACTATCAACAATTAATGGTGTGCCCATAATGTAGCGCACTTGAGACTTGGTCATGCCTGGACGTAATTGCAAAAGCATTTTGGAGGTCACTACATTACCTTGTTGAATTTCTAATTTAAAAGGTTTTAAATTAGAAACAGCAGAATTACATCCATTCATTAAAGCAGAGCCCAACACAATAAATAATATTAAAAGATAGCGCATACTATGACTTTATATTGAATTGACGCTAATATAGCACGAGGTGGTTTTGCAATAAAGCGTTAGCCCAATTTAGGCGTTTTATTGTGGCAGGACAAAATCCAGCTTTAATATGATTGATGTACGATAATGAGCAATCAACCGTGAGAACATAATGACAGATAACCAACAAATGTTAGACCAGCAAGATTTGAAAAATGCGGGACTTAAAGCCACTTTGCCGCGCCTTAAAGTACTTAGCCTTTTTGAAAATAGCAAAGAGCGACATTTATCAGCTGAGGATGTATACAAAATCCTGATCAACGCGGGTGAAGATGTGGGCTTAGCCACAGTTTACAGGGTTCTCACTCAGTTTGAGCAGGCAGGTCTCTTAATTCGCCACCACTTTGAAAGTGGTAAAGCCATATTTGAACTCAACGGTGGCACACATCATGACCATATAGTGTGTGTAAAATGTGGTCGCGTTGAAGAGTTTTATGATGAGGAAATCGAAAAACGCCAAAAACTAGCGGCTACTGAACGTGGATTTAAAATGGAAGACCATGCGCTAACAATTTATGGGATTTGTGAAGTACAGCCATGTGTTAAAAGCAAAAACCAAGCATAAACTACACTTTAAAAGTTTTGACTAATTGCGGGCTTGCCCCGCAATTACTCAAAAACCCAACATCTCACTGGCATGTCGTCGTGTTGTTTCTGTAATCTCTATCCCACCAAGCATCCGTGCAATTTCTTCTATGCGCATGGCATTGTCTAACGCTTCAATAGTGCTTAATGTTTGATTGCCAACTAAAGACTTGCTAACGCGCAAATGCTGTGATCCTTGGCTAGCGACTTGTGGTAAATGTGTAATGACTAACACTTGACGTTGATTAGCCAACGCACTGTTTATATTGGGATTACCCATTTTCTCTTCAGCCAACTTTTTCAGAAGCTGCCCTACCACCTCTGCCACACCACCACCTATACCAACATCAACTTCATCAAATATCATCGTTGCCACACTACCCTGCTGAGCGGTTGACACACGAATAGCTAAACTAATGCGAGATAACTCACCGCCCGAAGCCACTTTATTGAGTGGCCTTGCCATAACTCCTGCGTGCCCAGCACCCAAAAACTCCACCTGCTCCAAGCCCGATGGTGAAAGTTCTTGCGGAGTTAGTTGGACCAGAAACTGGCCACCACTAAGCGATAAGCGCTGCATTTCTTGGGTAATTTTCTGGCTCAGCACCTTACCTGCTGAGGCTCGACCAACGCTTAACTTATTTGCCAACTCGTTGCATGCGTTTAAAGCTAGGGTTTCTTGCTTGGCTAACTCACCATCATTTGCAAAATTTTCTAATTCCACCACGCGCAATTGTCCCACGCTAAGCAAATTAGCGAGTTCTTCTGGGCGCGCACGATACTTGCGCGCCGCATTGTAATTGGCTTGTATGCGTGTTTCGACATTATTTAAACGTTCTGGATCTAATTCGGTGCGCTGTAAATAGCGGTTTAAAAAACGATCCACCTCTTCCAAACCAATAATAGCAGAGTCTAGCGACTCAACAGCTTCACCTAAATCGGTATCAAATTCGCGCAAGCTTTGCAGTTTATGCTGCACCTGCGATAACAAGCGCATAGCAGATAGCTCACTTTCGCTGAGCAACTCACGCGCCTCTTCCGTTCCACTCAGCAAGCTTGCACCATGTGATAGGCGCACATGCTCAAGCTGCAAATCGTCCCATTCCGCTTGCCAATTTTCAGCATCGAAGCCTAGTTGAGTTAACTCACGATTTTGATCACGCAATTCGGCAAGCTCATCTGCATAAGCTGCTGAATTTTTCTCAAGCTCTAAGCGTTGCAAATGCAGCTTATACCAAGCTTTGTAATGAGCTGCAAGCTGTTGTGCTGGTTCACTCATGCCGGCAAAAGCATCTAAAATTGAGCGTTGTGTAGTGAGCTTGAGTAAAGAGTGGTGCGCATTTTGGCTGTAAATATCCACCAAGTACTCACCCAGGTCTTTAAGTTGCTGCACAGTCGCGGCAATACCATTAATGAAAGCACGTGTACGACCATCCGCGTATATCACGCGACGTAAGATTAACTGTGCATCATCCACATCAATTTCATTGGCTTGCAGCCAGTCATTAGCATCAGCGTTGTGTGCAATGTTGAATGTGGCTGATATTTCGGCTTTATCACAAGCAGCACGCGTTACACTACCTTCAGCACGGGCGCCTAATGCTAATGAAAGCGCATCAATTAAAATGGATTTCCCAGCGCCTGTTTCACCTGTAAGCACAGTAAAACCAGGCTCAAACTCTAAGTTGAGGGTATCGACAATGACAAAATCGCGAATGCTAAGGGTTTGTAACATAAAATTGAGCGTAGTGGGTTAGGTGTAAAGTGAGGCTGACTAACCCCAATTAAGTTTATTGCGTAGCATTTCGTAATAGCTATAACCTTGCATGTGCAGTAAGGGCACAGTCTGCTCAGCCCTGATAATCACGACTTTGTCACCTTGTTGCAAGGTGCTTTCTATTTGACCGTCTAAGCTTAAATGTATTGACTCGGCTTGCACTAAACTCACCTCTATCTTGCTAGCACTGCTTATTGCAATTGGACGATTACTAAGCGTGTGCGGACAAATTGGAACGATGGCAATTGCCTCTAGTTTAGGATGCAGAATCGGACCGCCTGCTGATAGCGCATAAGCTGTTGTGCCTGTTGGTGTACTCATTATCAAACCATCCGAACGTTGTTTATGCACAAATTGGTTATCTATATAGACTTCTAGCTCAATCAAACGCAATCCACTTTTAATGATGATGTCGTTAAAAGCACAGCCTTCAAATACTAGCTCACCATTTCTAATGACTTGAGCAGACAATAACATTCGGCGTTCTATGCTACATTTGCCTGCTAGTATTTCATCAACAGCAGGCAGCATATTATCTGCACTAATGTCAGTTAAAAAACCAAAACGACCACGATTAATACCTACCAACGGAATATTATTCGGCACAATAGCCCGTGCTGCGCTTAACATTGTGCCATCACCACCAAGCACAATGGCTAAATCAACATGTTGACCAATTTCATCAATACTAAACGCTTCATATCGCAATAGTGCTCTGTGTTCTGACAAACCTGTATATAAAGCGGTATTTTCTTCTATACACAACTTAATTTTTTTAGCAGATAAATGTGCTACCAACTCAATAATTTGCGCATGGGCTTGCGCTTGAGTATGCAAATGCGCTTGCGCCAAGGATGCTGGACTCATGTAGCGACCAATAATGGCGATTGATTTAAATGCAGTTTCCATGGCGCATTAAAGCACACAGGCAGCCTAGTGTCTATTCTATTCAGTACGCGTCTAAGCTAATCAAACGCCATTACAAACGATATTTTAGCACTATCCTAATAAACTAAAATACTACATTCAAATCGACGTAGTTTCGGCAACGATTGATTGTTTGTAAGTTATTGTAAGCTTTTGTACGGTATAGTATTTCTTGAATTATTTTAAGTTAAGCAACACATCATGCCAAAAACAACCAGTTCATCAAAGCCCAGTAATCAAAATACTACGGGGTTTAGCTGTTACTTTCTGATTAGTTATTTACTTATGCTTTTTATTGTTGCTCAAACCATACCTTGGCAAACAATATTCGCGAATGGCGTTGCAGCCACTTCATTCATGGCGCTTACTTTCCTTTGTTATTGCGTTTTATATGGCTTACCCGCCAGCTTAATCACTTGGTTAGTGTTTAAAATCAGCAATTTCGCCAATCGATCTGCAACAAGACTTTATCCAGCTTACATAACTGCAGTTTTAGCTGGTGGCACCACAACGTTACTGCTTTATGCTAATACTAAAATATTTTCACTTTACGGCACTTACATCAATGGCTTTGTGATTAATTTGGTCATGACTCCTGGTGGTATTGAGTCACTAGGGGGAAGCAATGCTTCTAATATCGGGTTTGTACTCATCGCAATTGGATTCATTGCATTACAGGCTTTAATTTTGTGGATCAGCATTAATTGGCAAAAAAAATCCTTTCCATCTATAATTAAAAAGCGCTACGCAATTAGCATGTTTATAGTTTTATTAATTGGCGTGCATATGACGTATGCAGCCAACGAAGCTATTAGCAAATCTGCACTCACTAGCCAAGCAACTTCTATTCCGTTTTTTCAAACCGTATCTGCTCGTCATCTTTTTGAGCGTTTAGGTTTTGAAATAAAGCGTAGCGATAATATTGAATTGAAAGGTCACCTTAATTATCCACTGATACCGCTTAATATTAAAACACCTAGCAAACCTTACAACATTATTTGGTTGACTTCAGAATCATGGCGTGCAGATATGCTAGATAAAGAAATTATGCCAGCCACTTGGCAGTTTGCTGTACAGGCAAATCGCTACACCAAAAACTATAGTGGTGGCAATGGTACCCGTATGGGTGTTTTTACTATGTTCATGGGCTTACCTGGTAATTATTGGTTTTCCTTCATCAATGAACAACGTGGTGCGGCATTTATCGATGTGCTTCAACAAGAGCATTACCAAATGAACTTGTACACAAGCGCGATGTTTTCTTATCCAGAGTTTGAAAAAACCATTTTCAGTAAAGTGCCAGCCGAACAACTGCACTCATTGCAAGAGAATGGTAAATTTGGCTGGGAAAATGACAGGGTGAATGTCTCTAGCATGCTAGATTTTATTGACAAACGCGACCCATCAAAACCATTCTTTAGCTTTATTTTTTTTGAGTCTCCTCATGCGCGCTATCACTTTCCGCCAGAAAGCGTGATTCGCCGTCCTTACCGCGATGACATTAACTACGCAACGCTAAGCAAAGAGGAGTTGCGCGCTGATATTGTGCCCATTAAAAATCGTTACATTAATGCAGTGCATCATTTAGATAGTCAGTTTGATCGGGTGTTTACTTACTTAAAAGACAAAAACCTGCTTGATAGTACGATTGTGATTTTAGTTGGCGACCATGGTGAAGAGTTTATGGAGCATGGCTATTGGGGTCATAACTCCACATTTGTAGACCAACAAATCCGCACCCCTTTGGTACTTTGGGTGCCAGGACAACAACAAGGAAAAGTGGTAGACAGCATGACCAGCCATATGGATATTGTGCCTACACTAATGCCGCTATTAGGTGTCACTAATTCAATTAGTGACTACTCAATTGGACATAATCTACTTAAAGATACGAGCCGTAATTACACTTATGTATCTGATTGGGACCATATCACTTATATTGATAAAGACATCAAAATTACACAGCCGATTAATATTGGTAGCTATGCGGGTAATAAAGTTTCAGATGGCAACGACGAGCCCTTATCTGAAGACGCTAAAAATAC
Organism: Methylophilaceae bacterium; assembly: GCA_014378915.1. Lineage (GTDB taxonomy): Bacteria > Pseudomonadota > Gammaproteobacteria > Burkholderiales > Methylophilaceae > JACMMS01. Next base: position 3,263 of record JACMMS010000070.1, on the reverse strand, counting down.
ATTACTTAAAACCAAGCAGCCTGCCATGCTGCAAATTCTGCAAGATTTATCTCACTTTCTAGATAAAGGTAAGGTTAAAAATTAATCGCGTTAACGATAAAATTGATTAATACCGACAGCTATTTACTCATGTATATGGTTATTACTTCAGTTGCAATGCTAAAATTTAGTTATGGCAATTAATTTTGATATACGTATCGACAAGCGGGCTCAAATTTTACTCAAAACCTTGGTTGAACACTACATTAGTGATGGTCAACCTGTAGGTTCGCGCACACTATCACAGCATTTATCTCAAGGTTCTGGCCTAGACTTAAGCCCCGCCACTATCCGTAACGTGATGTCTGACCTTGAAGTACTGGGTTTTATTACAAGCCCCCACACATCATCAGGACGCATTCCAACACAGCGTGGTTATCGGCTTTTTGTTGATACTTTGCTCACAGTACAACCACTCCAAAGCCAAGAAATTCAATTACTGAAATACGAGCTTTCATCACCAAACCGTAATGAACTGATTAGCTCAGCGGCAGATATGTTATCTAGCCTAACACAATTTGCGGGCGTAGTAATGATGCCAAAACGCAAAAATATTGCTTTTAAACATTTAGAATTTTTACCTTTATCTTCAAGCCGAATACTCGTCATTATCGTCACTGATGATGGTAACGTGCAAAACCGTATTATCTTAACGGATAAGCATTATGGTGCATCTGAGCTGGTACAAGCTACTAACTTTTTCAACCAAAACTACGCAGGGTTTAGCTTTGAAGAAGTACGAATTAGGTTACATCAAGAGCTGAAACAAATGCAATCGGATATGACACGCTTAATGTCTGCAGCCCTAGACGCCAGCGGCAAAGTGCTAGATGATGAAAAAGATAGTGTAGTAATTGCAGGTGAACGCAACTTATTACAGGCGGATGACCTATCAACCAGCGTAACCTCGTTACGTAAATTATTTGAAGTATTTGAGCGTAAAACCTCTCTCATGCAGTTACTAGATAATTGCCAACGCGCTGAAGGCATACAAATATTTATTGGTGGAGAAAGTGGCTACTTACCTTTAGACGAGTGCAGTTTAATCACCTCGCCCTATGAAACTGACGGGCAAATTGTTGGCACACTAGGGGTCATTGGCCCAACGCGCATGGCTTATGAGCGGGTAATTCCGATTGTGGACATTACAGCAAAACTACTCTCTAATGCGCTTTCCAATCATTAGCTATTCAACTACTCTTTAATCAATGTTTTTTTAAGCAGTATCAGTCAATAGGAACAAACCCAAGCCATGGCTTATTACGATAAAGAACCTGATTTTCAGCATGGAGATCAACTTAAAGTGGGTATTTTATTAGCCAATTTAGGTACACCAGAAGCACCAACAGCGAAAGCGCTACGCCCTTATTTAGCACAATTTTTGATGGATCGACGTATTGTAGAAATTCCACGCTTTATTTGGTGCTGGATTTTGTACTGCATTATTTTAGTCATCCGCCCAAAAAAATCGGCTGAAAAGTATGCCTCTGTATGGAGTAAAAATGGCTCGCCATTGATGGTTAATGCGCAAAAACAAACCAAACTATTACAAGGTTTTTTAGGTTTGCGCATTAAATCGCCTTTTACCGTTGCACTTGGCATGAGCTATGGCAATCCTTCAATGAAAAGTGCTATTGAAAAACTCAAAGCCCAACATTGCGATAAAATTCTTGTCTTTCCACTTTACCCACAATATGCCGCTAGCAGCACAGCCAGCGCATTCGATGCTGTCTGGCGTTCATTACTCAAAATGCGCAATGTACCGGCGATTCGTACCATTCGCAATTATCATGACCACCCAGCTTATATTCAAGCACTCGCTACTAGCATCACCGCATTTTGGGCAACCAATGGCAAGCCAGAAAAGCTCGTTATGAGTTTCCATGGTGTACCCAAAGTGCATTTAACTAAAGGTGATCCCTACCACTGTCAGTGCCATAAAACAGGTCGTTTATTGGCAGAGGCATTGAGCTTAAGCAAAGATGAATATGTCATCGCCTTTCAATCGCGTTTTGGCAAACAAGAATGGCTTAAACCTTACCTTGCCAGCACTTTAGAAGCAATAGGTAAACAAAAACTTAAGCATATTGATGTAGTCTGCCCTGGCTTTAGTAGTGATTGTTTAGAAACGCTAGAAGAAATCGCTATTGAGGGCAAACACATATTCCAGCATGCAGGCGGTGGTGATTATCACTATATTCCAGCGCTAAATGATAGTGAATCATGGATACATGCAATGTGTGACATTGCTTTAGAAAATCTAGAGGGCTGGGTAACAGCTGATTGGGATAGCATAAAGGCCTCAGCTGAAAACAAAGCAACAGCAGAGCGCGCAAACGCGCTGGGCGCGAATATTTAGCTGGGTCAAGTTTAACTGCCTATGTTTCACTGGTCATGTTTAGCTGCCTTGGCTTAACTGTTTGTTATAATGATCCAATGAAACTATTAAAGCATAACTTATGATAATTATCACTGGCGGCGCAGGCATGATAGGCTCGATGATTGCGTGGCATCTTAATACGGTGCTAGGCAGAGATGATATTGTGATTGTGGATTGCATCACCCATCCAGATCAATGGCAAAACATGGTCAAACGCCGCTATGCCAATTATCTTGATAAAGATGAGCTCTTCGATTATCTTGCTACACAACCAGAAGTTGAAGCCATTATTCACATGGGGGCGATTAGTGCCACCACTGAGAGAGATTACAACAAGCTTGTGCAAAACAATATTCGCTACTCACAAGAGCTTTGGACATGGTGTGCCGCCAATCAAGTGCGTTTTTTGTATGCCAGCTCTGCGGCAACTTATGGCGATGGTGTAAGCGGTTATGATGATGCAAGTATAAATAATCTTCGTCCACTCAATGGTTATGGCTATTCCAAACATTGCTTTGATGAATGGGTGTTACGCCAAGTAGCAGAAAATAGACCTAGCCCACCAACTTGGCAAGGCTTTAAATTTTTCAATGTATACGGTCCTAACGAATATCATAAAGAGCGAATGGCGAGTGTGGCTTTTCATAGTTACAACCAATTCAATGAAGCTGGCACAGTGAAATTATTTAAAAGCTTTAAAACTGGTTTTAACGATGGCATGCAACTGCGTGATTTTGTTTATGTGAAAGATGCAGCAGCAGTAGTAGCGTACTTTTTAGTTAACAGCGGATTAGCAAACTGTGGGCAATCTGGCATCTACAACGTTGGTACTGGCCAGGCACGC
>JACMMS010000013.1 GCA_014378915.1 Methylophilaceae bacterium | reverse complement strand
GTAATTATACATGTGATTACATTCTTTAATTGAGTCGAATGGTGCGCTTAACTATGTCACCAATTCAGATTATTGATTTACCACAAGTGTAGTAATGGCTAATTTTTTTCGGATATTACTTGCAGCGCTATCTGCATCTTGACGGCTATTATAAGGTCCTAATTTAATGCGATAAAAACCATCTTTGCCTAAAACGCTAGCGATGTCTATATCATTGGCTAAACCCAAGCTTTCTATTCTTTCTTGTAGTTTTTGTGCATTTAAATCGCTTTTAAATGCGCCTGCTTGTAGATAGTATTGAGTGTTATTGCTAATAGCTATGGTTGAGGTTGTTGTTGAGTTGGGCTGAGTTTCTAACGGTTTGGCTACAGCTGTTTTGAATGTTGCAGCATCAACGGATTCAATTTCTACATTGCCACTACCGGTATTAGCTAAGCGTAATTTATAGGCTGCGGCGTATGATAAATCAACAATCCTATCTGAATGGAAAGGACCCCGGTCATTAACTCGTACGATGACCGTTCTTTTATTGGCAGGATTTGTCACACGTAGGTAGCTAGGTAGCGGCAGAATGGGATGCGCTGCGGTCATTGCAAACATATCATAAACTTCACCGCTAGAAGTTTTTTGCCCGTGATAGCGTTTGCCATACCAAGACGCAATTCCTGTCTGTTTATAAGGTTCATAACCCGTTTTTGGTACATAAGATTTACCTAAAGCGCTGTAGGGTTTGTTGGCTCGAACCAAAGGTGTTTCAATGCGTGGTGTAGCATCTGGAATGCTATCAATATCTTGCGGAGCATTATCTGCAGGGCCATCATCCAAATAATAACCGCCTGATTTTTTGCCTGTGTTGCTTGGCTTTACGATGTTAGTATTCGTTGAAGTAGATGCTTTACTTGCAGAATTTGGCGCCGACTCTTCTTTGATCATGGGCGAACTTCCACAAGCTGCAACAAGCACGCTAAGGCTGATGATAAAAATTGCTTTTAGAACTTTCATGACGACACCAATTTTTTATGCGTATGAATACTCATCAAGATACCAAAACCTAGCAATAATGTCACCATTGATGTACCACCGTAGCTAATAAAGGGCAAAGGCACGCCCACAACTGGCAAGATGCCGCTGACCATACCCATATTCACAAAGGTATAAGTGAAAAACGTCAGTGTTATGCTACCTGCTAATAGACGAGTGAAGGTGTCTTTGGCATCTGCAGCGATGATCAATCCACGTATGATAATTAAGCTAAATAATACCAAAAGTAAAATGTTGCCCAGCATGCCAAATTCTTCACCAAACACAGCAAAAATAAAGTCAGTGGTTCGCTCTGGTAGAAAATCTAATTGAGCTTGTGTGCCATGAAGCCAGCCTTTGCCTGCAATGCCGCCGGAACCTAAAGCAATGGTCGCTTGTATGGTGTGATAGCCTGCGCCCAAGGGGTCTTGGGTAGGATCGATTAAAATTTCAATGCGCTTACGTTGATAATCATGCAACATAGACCAAAAAACAGGCATCATTGCACCCACTGAAACGATACCGCCTAGTAAAAATTTCCAGTTTAACCCTGCTAAAAACAGTACATAAAAACCTGATGCACTAATGAGCAATGCTGTACCTAAATCAGGTTGCTTCATAATTAACCCGACTGGTACTACCAGTAACATCGCTGCGATGACAAAATCTACTATGCGTAAACTTGCTTCACGTTTGGAGAAATACCATGCAATCATCATTGGCATAGCTAAACGCATAATTTCTGAAGGTTGAATTTTTGTGATGCCTAAGTTGAGCCAACGTGTTGCACCGTGGCTAGTCGTACCAAATAAAGCCACAAAAATCAACAATAGCACACCTAAGATGTACAGTGGTAAGGCGGCGCGTTCAATATGTTGCGGCGATACATTGGATGCTAGCCACATTGCACTAAGCGCTACTGCTATATTGATTGCCTGCGCTAGTACACGGTCTATACTGTGGCCAGAAGCGCTGTATAAGACAAATAATCCCACTAACATAGTGAATAACAGGCATGCCATTAAAAATGAATCAATATGTTTTATAAGCCGATGTAAGAGTTGATTAATCATGTAGATTTTCATCCTCAATGACATCTGGCATATTGACAGGGGGATTTGTAGTGCCTCTTGCCACTATTGTGTCTGGTGCTTTTGGTAATTTACCAAGTAAATAGTAATCCATCACTTTGCGCGCAATAGGTCCGCCTGCAGAACCACCATGACCACCATTTTCTACAATAAGCGCAATGGCAATTTTTGGGTCATCTGCAGGGGCATAAGCAATAAACAATGCATGGTCACGATGGCGTTCATCAATAGCGCTGGCGTTATATTTTTCACCTTTACGCATAGCAATTACCTGCGCTGTGCCTGTTTTGGCAGCAATTGCATATTCGGCTCCTGCAGCCATCGCTGCGGCTGTGCCACCAAGTTTAGTCACGCCTACCATGCCCTCTTTTACAATTTGTAAATTGGATTCAATAAGCGTAATTTTATCTTGTATAACTTCTGGGTTAGGGTGGATAGTCCCAGTTTTTACATCCGTGATGCTGGTGACTAAGCGTGGGCGCATCGCTACGCCTTTATTTGCTAAGATGGCAGTAGCCTGCGCCAATTGTAGAGGTGTAACCAAAGTATAGCCTTGCCCAATTCCCACAATCACAGTTTCACCCCCGTACCAAGGTTGTTTAAAGCGGCGCATTTTCCATTCTGGGGTAGGTAATAAGCCTTCAACTTCCCCTTTAATATCAATATTGGTCTTTTGTCCAAATCCAAAGTGACGTACAAAGTTAGTTAAGTTGGTAATACCTAACTCCATCGCTAATCCGTAAAAAAATGTATCACAAGAAACTGTAATCGCACGTCGCATATCTACGCTACCATGACCACCAGGTTTCCAATCACGATATTGATGGCTCACACCTGGCAGCGTAAAAAATCCTGGGTCGCTGATGCTAAAAGGCGGCAAGCGTTTACCTGCTTCTAGCCCAGCAAGTGCCACAAATGGTTTAAAAGTTGAGCCGGGTGGGTATACGCCGCGTAAGGTACGATCAATTAGTGGCTTGTCTAATGACTCATTCAGTAGTTTCCAGTTTTCAGAATCAATACCATCTACAAACAGGTTGGGATCAAAATTAGGTTGGCTTACAAAGGCTAATACTTCACCATTTTTCGGGTCGATAGCAACTAATGCACCGCGTTTGTCACCAAAAGCTTCTTCGGCAATAGACTGTAATTTACTATCCACAGATAAGACAATATTGTTACCAGGGATAGGGGGTGTGCTAGAAAGTACACGAACCGCGTGGCCATCGGCATCAATTTCGACTTGCTGAAAACCTGTAACGCCATGTAATTGTTTTTCGTAAAATTGTTCGACACCACTTTTTCCAATATGGTCAGAACCTTTGTAATTAGATAAATCACCATTTTTTTCAAGTGAAATTAAATCTTTGTCATTGATGCGCCCAATGTAACCCACCATGTGCGCTCCCAACTTACCTTGTGGGTAATGTCGAAATAAGCGGGAGCGGATTTCTACACCAGGAAAGCGATAGCGGTTTACCGCAAAGCGCGCGGCCTCCACCTCATTTAAATGGGTGCGAATCGGCACGCTTTCAAAGTTGTGACTTTGTGTGCGGAATTTATTAAATTGTTTGCGATCTAGGCTAGAAACTTCAACAAGTTTGCTGATTTCTTGTATGGTATTTTCAAGGCTTTTTGGGTCTTTTGCATTTTCAATTTTTGAGGGTGTAATTTCTAGCGTATATACAAAAAAATTATGCGCCAAAATCACGCCATTTTTGTCTAAAATTAGGCCGCGATTGGGTACAATAGGCACTAATGAAATACGATTATTTTCTGCAAGGGTATGATAATAGCTATATTTTTTAACTTGTAAAAAATAAAAACGACCGATTAACACGCTAAAACAGATAAATACCAACAACGCCAATACACCTAGACGAACACGAAAGTATTGTTGCTCGTGCTGGTAATTTCTGAGTTCGTTGCGTGATTTCATTGAGATAATCTGCGGGATTTAACGTTGATTAAGACGTTGTTGGCCACTCGCCACCATGTAGATTTGCCACAAAATAATGCCCATGATACTTGGAAAGAAATAATGCCAACTCGGCACATCATGTCCAGTAAAAAGCTTCAATATTAAGATGGTGAGCTGTGATAGCATCAGCAAGACAAATACGTAAGCGGCTTGCTGCCAAATATTGTAGAGCACGAGGCGGCGTTGATAATTAGCTGCAAAAAAAGTAGTCAGCGCATAAGCAAGCGCAAATTGGCCAAATAAGCCACCCGTAGCCAAATCCATCAGCAGGCCTGCAAACCAAGCTACACCTATGTTGCACAATTGGGGAGCGCGGATTACCCAAAAGATAAGGACAAGTAATACAAAATCTGGACGCCATGAAATACCTTGCCCGAACCATGGTAATAAATTGACTATAAACGCTAAAAAAAGCGTTAAATAGACGGCGAAAATATTAGTGTAATATCGCATTGCTAGATTTTTTAGTTATTGGCTTCTGAATAGTTTGATCTGAGTTAATAGGTGTTTGAGCAGGTTTCTCAAGCACGTTTTTTTCAGCCAAGGGTTTAATGCTGCTTAAAGATGAATTTACAACTTCTGTTGGAATACTTAGCAACATTACTTGTCGGTGATTGTTAACGCCTGCAGTAGGCAGGCACACAATATGAGCAAAAGGCGAATCTGGGTAACGCTCAATTTTAAGTACAGTGGCAATGGCTAGTCCCGCAGGGTAGATACCATCAATGCCTGAAGTGACCAGTTTATCGCCTTTGATGATATCAACATTGGCAGGTAAATAAGGTAAGTCTAGCGTACTATCGCGGCCTTGACCAAATGCAATCGCGCGTAAATTATTACGCTCAATTTGTATTGGAATGGATAAGCCTTTGTCAATAATTAACGTTACTTCACTGCTGAATGGATAAACACGAGTCACTTGACCAATGACTCCAGCTGCATCTACCACGGCTTGCCCGGTGATTATGCTATGCGAACTACCTCGATTGACTACTATTTTATGGGTAAATGGGTCGCGTCCCATATGGATAATTTCACCTAAAATTGCTTGCTGCTTAGGTGCAGGGTTGGCGTTTAACAGGCTGCGCAAATGTGTGTTTTCAGCTTCAATTAAATTTAGCTTTTGTAAAGTGACACTCTGCTCAAAAGTTAGTGTTTTAAGTGCGGTGTTTTCTCTAAGCAAAGTATTATGCGTTGAAAAATATGCAGATATGCTGCGATACCATTCAGAAGGCGTATTGGCTAGAACCTCTAATGGGTGCACCACTGTAACCAACCCTAAACGCACCTTTGCGAGATAGTTAAAACGTGAATCTACCGCCATAAATGCGAGTGAAAGCGCCGCAAAAAATACTAAGCGCGCAAAAGGTCTGGCGCCACGTACAAAAAAAGTAGGGGATTGTTGCGGTTCTAGCTTTTTATGCACACCCTTCATTAAGCCCATGTAGTTGAGCCTTTTGAAAGATGTGCCAGGCAGGTTGCCAAAAGTATGCGCATCGCTGGTAGGGATATGACATTGTTATTAATGATGAGGCGGTTAATAGCGCAGCAATTAAATAACATGTTGGCGAATGGTAGAGTAAAGGCTTTTAATAAAATTAGGCGGCAATCATTGGTAAGCAAAAGTACTAATTACTCGTATGAAAACACATTACCCAATTTATCCATTTCTTCTAAAGCGCGGCCACAGCCACGTGCTACGCAGGTAAGTGGATCTTCTGCCACAATCACTGGCAACCCCGTTTCTTCCACTAGTAAGCGGTCTAAATCACGTAACAATGCACCACCACCAGTCAGTACCATGCCATTTTCGGCAATATCCGCACCTAATTCTGGAGGAGTTTGCTCTAGTGCAGATTTTACTGCGCCTACAATTGCGTTTAGCGGTTCAGTGAGTGCCTCTAGAATTTCATTACTTGAAATAGTGAATTTGCGCGGTAAGCCTTCAGCTAAATTGCGACCTGTTACTTCCATTTCCAGTACTTCAGAGCCTGGAAAAGCTGAGCCAATTCTTTTCTTAATCGCCTCTGCTGTAGGTTCCGAAATTTGCATGCCATAATTACGGCGAATGTAATCGATAATCGCTTGGTCAAATTTATCTCCGCCTACACGTTCGGATTTTGCGTAAACGATACCGCCTAGTGAAATCACACCGACTTCTGTTGTACCACCACCAATATCCACCACCATAGAGCCTGTCGCTTCAGCAACTGGCATACCTGCACCAATTGCAGCAGCCATTGGCTCTTCAATTAAGAACACTTGTTTAGCACCGGCGCGTTCAGCAGATTCTTTAATGGCGCGGCGTTCTACTTGGGTAGAGCCAACTGGCACGCAAATAATGATACGTGGACTAGGTGAAAACCAACGAGCTTCATGCACTTTTTTAATGAAGTGTTTGAGCATTTGCTCAGTAATAGTGAAGTCTGCAATCACGCCATCTTTCATCGGACGAATCGCTTGAATATTGCCAGGTGCTCGACCCAGCATGCCTTTCGCCTCTGCACCCACCGCCAACAACATCTTTTTTCCGTTAGGGCCGCCTTCCAGGCGAATCGCTACAACTGAAGGCTCATCTAATACAATGCCTTTGCCGCGTGCGTAAATGAGTGTGTTTGCAGTGCCTAAATCAATCGCTAAATCGTTTGAAAAGTAACTATTTATAAAACCGAACATATTGTGGTTATCCTGTGAGAACTTGCTTGTTTTAAGCTGTAATTGCCAAATTTTTAATAGTTAGAATTTAAATGACAGAATTAAAAGCTTAATTTGCATTGCACAAATCGCAACGCAATGTAACGTATAATAGTAACCGATAATACGTTTAAAATTAAGCGTAACAATACAATTTAAGATTACATTAAGTGTAAAGACTAACGAATATGGCATTAACTCAAGCAGATATTAAACGTATTGCGCATTTAGCGCGTATTGAAGTCAATGATCAAGAAGCTGATGAAACCATAACCAAGCTCACTGGTATCTTAGGCTTAATCGAACAGATGCAAGCAATTGATACCAATGACATTACGCCAATGTCGCACTCGCAAGATGCAGTGCAACGCTTGCGCCCTGATGTAGTCACTAAAACAAACCTGCGCGAAGCGTTTCAGAAAAATGCGCCTCTCTTAGGCAACGGGTCTAACGAGCAAGCAATCGCAAATGGCTTATACCTTGTACCTAAAGTCATTGAGTAAACATTCAAAATAAACCAAATATTTAAGTAAAAATAAGTAATCCCAACATTCAGCAGAAAATAATTGAGTCAGTATGATTAATAGCAGCTTAAAAAGCTTAAGCACAGCGCTTCAAGCTAAAACCATTTCCAGTGTTGAACTCACGCAAGAGTACCTAAACCGTATTCATCAATTCAACCCCACCATCAATGCTTACATCACTTTAGATGAAGCCAAAACGTTGGCCCAAGCGCAAGCAGCAGATGCGCGTATTGCGGCAGGGTCGGCCGACGCGTTAACGGGTATACCATTCGCACAAAAAGATATATTTTGCGCTAAAGGTTGGGTTACTACGTGCGGTTCTAAAATGTTGGCAAACTTTGTTGCGCCTTATGATGCTGATGTAATTAGTCAGTTTGATGCGGCAGGTGCGGTCAATTTGGGTAAAACCAATATGGATGAGTTTGCGATGGGTTCATCTAATGAAACTTCATTTTTTGGTGGCGTAAAAAACCCTTGGGATTTTTCGCGTGTGCCAGGCGGTAGCTCTGGCGGCTCTGCAGCAGCGGTAGCTGCAAGGCTTTGCGCCGCTGCAACTGGAACTGATACGGGTGGTTCTATTCGTCAACCCGCCTCCCTATGTGGCTTTACAGGCTTGAAGCCAACCTATGGCTTAGTATCGCGTTACGGCATGATTGCGTTTGCATCCAGCCTAGACCAAGCGGGCCCAATGGCAAAATCGGCAGAAGATTGTGCACTGATGATGAATGTAATGGCTGGCTTTGATGAGCGCGACTCTACAAGCGTCAATCATCCTAAGGAAGATTACAGCCGTGATTTAAAGCAATCGCTTAAAGGTTTAAAAATTGGTTTACCACGTGAGTATTTCGCTGAGGGCTTAGATACTTCTGTCGCTAAAGTAATTGAAGCGGCAATTGAGCAGTATAAAAAGCTTGGTGCAGAAATTATCGATATTAGTCTGCCAAACACTAGTTTATCTATCCCAGTGTATTATGTATTAGCGCCAGCAGAAGCCTCCAGCAATCTATCGCGCTACGATGGTGTGCGATTTGGTCATCGTGCAGCGCAGTATGATGATTTGATGGACATGTACATGAAAAGTCGTGCCGAGGGCTTTGGTGCGGAAGTAAAACGCCGTATTTTGATTGGCACTTACGTGCTAAGCGCGGGTTATTACGACGCGTATTATCTCAAAGCACAACAAATTCGCCGATTAATCGCACAAGACTTTACTGATGCTTTCAAAAAATGTGATGTGATCATGGGTCCAGCGGCGCCTTCTACCGCGTTTAAAATTGGTGAAAAAACGGATGACCCAGTCGCGATGTATCTGCAAGATATTTATACGATTTCCACTAACTTGGCAGGCTTGCCAGGTATGAGCATTCCGGCAGGTTTTGTGATGAGTGAAGATGGTAAAGACTTGCCAGCGGGCTTGCAAATTATCGGCAATTACTTTGATGAAGCACGCATGCTGAATGTTGCGCATCAATATCAACAAGTGACAGATTGGCATATGAAAATGCCTGTTATGCCAGAAGGAAAACAATAATGGAATGGGAAGTGGTTATAGGGTTAGAAACCCACACGCAGTTACAAACCAAAACTAAGCAATTTAGCAGTGCATCCACCGCCTTTGGCGCAGAGCCTAACACGCAAGCGTGCGAAGTGAGCACTGCCTTACCTGGCGTATTGCCAGTGTTGAATGCTGAAGCGGTTAAATGTGCGATCAAATTTGGTTTGGCAATTGATGCGGAAATCCCATTACGTTCGGTATTTTCACGTAAAAACTATTTCTACCCAGATTTACCAAAAGGCTACCAAATTAGCCAGTTTGAACTGCCAGTCGTTGGCAAAGGCAAAGTCACTATTCAAGTCCCTGCTGTTGGCAAAAATGCAGCCTATGAAAAAGTGATTAATATCACGCGTGCGCATTTAGAAGAAGATGCGGGTAAATCTGTGCATGATTTAAAATCAGTTAGCGCTTTACACTCTGCTGGCGCCTTGCAAGATATGAGTGGCATTGACCTCAACCGCGCAGGTACTCCTTTATTAGAAATTGTGACTGAGCCAGATATGCGATCTGCGGCAGAAGCCGTCGCTTATGCAAAAAAACTGCATGAGCTTGTGCAATGGATAGGCATTTGCGATGGCAATATGCAAGAGGGTAGTTTTCGTTGTGATGTAAATGTTTCTGTACGACCCAAAGGTACTGAAAAGCTGGGTACTCGCCGCGAAATCAAAAACTTAAACTCTTTTAAGTTTATGCAACAAGCGATTGAATATGAAACACGCTGGCAGATTGAAACACTAGAAGATGGCGGTAAAATTCAACAAGCCACGGTATTGTTCAATCCAGGTACGGGTGAAACCAAAGCCATGCGTAGTAAGGAAGAAGCTAACGATTATCGCTATTTCCCGGACCCAGATTTATTACCTTTAGAAGTGACTGAGGCTGATAAAAATGCAGTAAGAGCTTTGATGCCAGAGTTACCAGAGGTGATGAAAGCACGCTTTGAAAGTGAGTATGCACTATCGAGTTATGACGCTTCTAGTTTAACTTCAAGCCGTGATTTGGCAGATTTTTTTATTGAAACTGTAAGTGCTGGTAGCGATGCCAAACAAGCGGCTAACTGGGTGATGGGGAGTATTTCTGCTAAATTAAATGTAGAAGATAAACCAATTTCTGCATCACCTATTTCACCAATACAACTCAGCCAATTGCTTAGGCGCATTTCAGATAATATAATTTCAAAAAATGCCGCTAAGCAAATTTTTGAGGCAATGTGGTTGGATGGCGGTGAGTTGGATGCCATTATTGAAGCTAAAGGCTTAAAACAAGAGTCAGATAGTGGGGCGATAGAAGCCATTATTGATGAAGTACTAGCCGCCAACCCTGCAATGGTAGAAGAATTTAAAGCCGGTAAAGAAAAGGCATTTAACGCGCTAGTGGGACAAGCCATGAAAGCTTCAAGAGGTAAAGCTAACCCTGCGCAAGTCAATGAAATACTTAAGAAAAAATTAGCTGCTTAAAACGCTATTTGTTAGGTGCGGGCTGAGTACCAGCCGGTTTCGAATTTACGAGTGTGTTATTAGCGGTAGGGATCTGAGGCACAGTTGGCAACGTTGCATCAGCTTCACCAGATTTTAAGCTGATATACTTGGCTTTTTCGGCTTCATAACGCTGCTTAGTTTGCTCCATGCGGGTTTTATTTTCAGTAATTTTGCTCTCAATTTTGGCTAAATCAGTTTTGTAAATAGCTAAATCTGTCACTAATTTAGCGGGTAATGGTTTCTTTTGTTTGGTTAATGTATCACTTGTTTTAATATAGGTTGCACCGCGCACTTCTGCTGCTTGCTTTTGCTGATTTAAGGTTTGCACAGTGGCTAAATCTAGTTGCAAATTACGATCACGCGCGGCATCAATTTCCTGTGTAGAGCTGTAAGAAGCGAGCAAGGCTTTATCTTTTTTATCTTGCTCTTGTTTTTTAGTGCTTGCTTGTTCATCTACTATGCTAATGGGTTTGTTTTGCTTGATTACGGTGGCTCGTTCACTAAGTTCGGTGGTGCTGTGGCCAGTATATTTTGTTGGTAAGCTATCACCATAATGGGTAACGCCTCTTTCATCGACCCATTTGATAATTTTAGCTTGCGCAACGTTAAGTAAAGACGTGACAATTAATGTCAGTATTACATAACAAAATTGACGCACAAAAGACATAAATCCCTTAGTTTTAATCCGCAACACCGTATTGGCTGCGATAGTTTTGTACAAGTTGCAAATATTGTGCCATATCTGGTTGATTTTTCAAGTATTGTACAAGACCATTTAAGTTGGCAATTGCACAAACAGGCAGGTTATTGACTTGCATGACTTCTTGTACAGCAGAAAGCTCACTTAACCCTTTTTCTTGGCGATCAATCGCAATGGCTACGCCACAGGCTACTGCACCATTAGCTTTTATCATTTTAACTGATTCGCGAACCGATGTGCCTGCAGAAATAACATCATCAATAATCAATACACGTCCTTGTAATGGTGCGCCGACAATGGTGCCACCTTCCCCATGATCTTTAGCCTCTTTGCGATTGTAAGCATATGGAATGTTGCGCCCAGCAGCTGCAAAAGCAATGGCAATACTGGCTGCTAAAGTAATACCTTTATAAGCTGGACCAAATAACATATCAAACTCAATGCCAGATTTGCTGATGGCTGCAGCATAAAATTCGCCTAGTTTCATTAAACTAATACCATCATTAAATAAGCCCGCATTAAAGAAGTAGGGGCTTAAACGACCTGCTTTAGTTTTAAACTCACCAAATCTTAGTACGTTTTTATTGATTGAAAATTTAATAAATTCTTCGGTATGTTTTTCTGTAAAATTTTGCGCTGTGTTAAACATCATATTTAAGCTTAATAGAAAAGAGAATAATTTTGAAGATTATATCGCTAAACCTCAATGGCATTAGATCAGCTGCAAACAAAGGTTTATACCCTTGGTTAAAAGCACAAGATGCCGATATTATTTGTATGCAAGAAATAAAAGCGCAAGCAATGGATTTAACAGTAGAAATCCATAACCCTCCAGGGTATTTTGGGTATTTTCACTATGCAGTGAAGAAGGGCTATAGCGGTGTTGGTATTTACTCAAAAGTGAAGCCAAACATAGTGATTGAAGGCCTCGGTTTGGTTGATATTGACGATGAAGGGCGCTATTTAGAATGCCAGTTTGGTAACTTAAGCGTGATTTCTTTATATTTACCCAGCGGCTCTAGTGGAGAGGAGCGTCAGGCTTTTAAATTCAGCGTGATGGCAAGATTTTTACCACATCTGCAAGCTTTAGTGGCAAGCGGTCGCGATGTGGTTATTTGCGGTGATTGGAATATCGCACATCAAGAATCTGACTTAAAGAACTACAAGGGCAATAAGAAAAACTCAGGATTTTTACCAGAAGAGCGTGCTTGGCTCACTGGTTTATTTAACCAAGTTGGCTGGGTAGATGTCTACCGTACATTACATCCCGATACCACAGATGCTTGCTACACATGGTGGAGCAACCGTGGGCAAGCTTGGGAAAAAAATGTGGGTTGGCGAATAGACTATCAAATTGCTACGCCTGGTTTCGCAGCAACAGCAGTTAGTGCAAGTATTTATAAAGCTGAGCGCTTTAGTGACCATGCACCATTAATTATTGAGTACATTTAGGCGGGACTGCAGGGCAATGCACAAAGGCGTCTATACCTGCGTGCTAAACAATCGAGTGTAACCAAATAGGATAAATTTTAACGGCTGATTATGATTTCAAGACACTTAGCGATAAGGAGTTTGAAGTATTTTGTGCAGATTTAATTTGAGCATATAAAAATATACGGATTGAGAGATTTAAAGCTAGTCGTGATGGAGGTTTACATGAAAGATGTTTCATTTCCGTAAGCAAAGAAGAGATTTTACAATGCAAACATTGGGCAAATACACCTGTTACTAAACTCATTAAATATTTGGCCGATAAAGAAAAACCAAAATTAGACAAGCTCAAACATAACGGCTATCTATTAGCCGTTTCTAAAAAACTTTCTTATGCTGACAAAAAAGCAATTAAAGTTGCACTTGTTGACCATATTAAAAGTGAAAGTAATATCTTTGGAAATTAAGATTTAAATGATCTTATTTCAAAGTGTCCTGACATAGAAAAAAGGCATTACAAACTCCGGCTTTGTAGCACTGGTGTTTTGTCACACATAATAAAAAAGCCAATTTTTGAACGTAGCTTATACTCTATAAAGGAAGCATTAGCTCCTACGCAGAAATACGTTGTAACCTCAAACCATGACAAAGCAATTGAAAAACTAGAAGCACTCGGAGCAGTAATACTTTCTGGTGAGCTAGGAGTAAGAATAACAACTCTTGCGGAACATATTTGTCTGCAATATGTGAACGGTGGCTATGAGTTTATTAAGATTGAACATGACATAAATGAGGCGGAGAAAACGTAAGTAGAAGGTACAAAACAAATTTTCTACTTTGATGATTTCTTAGGTCGCAATTACTTCGAAGCTTTACAAGGCAAGTCAGGTAGTTGAATAGTAAACTTTATTCGCAGAATAGTTTCTGAAAAAAAGTGTAAGCGATTCATACTTACATAAAGGAGTACTGTTCCGAATCAAGGTAAAGCACTTATAGACTGCTTTAAAAAATCAGAATTTGGATAAAAATGAGTTTGAGCTTACCGTTGCCACCCTATCAGAAATGGATAAAGCCAGAATACTTTACAATCATCTATGGTACACAAGCCTTTCCCGCACCCTACATAGATGAACTATACAAAGATAAAAGATATCGAGAAATAATATCGCATAAAAATTTTAATCCTCGGTTAATAAATTTCATTACAGATTACACAAGACATGAGGATGTAGCTCCCTATTATTATTAGAAACGAACACTTAATTCACTAAACAACCCAAAGGATGTCCGGGGAAACCCTTTTGTGGCACAACAGGACGATTTTGGAAGAGACTTTAGTCTTGCTGATTACTTTAGAAGGAAAAGCTATTTCATAGGATGGGTCAGCTTTTTCATATAACATTTATCTTAGTCAGCCTGAAAACTCTGGTCTTAAAGTAAGCGATCCATCACCCCCAACCTTGTGAGCTAACTTTAATTTCCGCATGATGGCCCTCTTTATTAAAAATGAGGTGGGATATGAAGATGGGAATGGAATTCTGGATGTCACATATCACGGCGCTTAAGCTTGAAGCAG
>JACMMS010000069.1 GCA_014378915.1 Methylophilaceae bacterium | reverse complement strand
TATCCCATACACCACCCGCTAACTTCTGGCGAAAGCGCCACAGCGTACTATGGTCAGGAACACTTTGGTCTAAGCCTAATCCAACAAAGCGACGAAACAGTCAATCACGTGCCAATTGTTTTTCCAGTTGTGGGTCTGAGAGCTGGTACCATGACTGCAGCAGTAACGCTTTGAACATCATTAGTGGCGGCCAAGCCTTTTCGCCAGCGGCTTTGTTGTGAATGCTCATCAAGTGTGCTTCAAGCTTTGTCCAATCCAATAGCGCATGCACATCATCTAGTTCTGTTAATGCCGCATGCTCCACTATTAATGCGTCGGCTAAACTTATTTGCTTTAGGTTCTTTCAAGCCATGATGGTGGTTCTCAGCTAAATTACACAGTCTCTATTATCTCATTTCAAAGGTTAGCTTGCTTCAATTGCCGCGGCTCGTGCAAAGGTCTCAATATGAATATTGAACCATCATTCATTATAAGTAAATTAATTGAAACAGGTTTAGTAAAGGAATTAAGGGTGTCAAATTTAATGAAAGTTCGGTTGGAAGGTTAAGTGACCTAGATAAAATAGCACAGCTTTTTAATCAATACCGCCAATTTTACCAGCAGCACCCTAACCTTACGCATGCGAAGCAGTTTATAAAAGATAGGATGCAAAACCACGAATCTATCATTCTAGTCGCTGAAAATACGGATAAAAAGTTAGTTGGATTCTGTCAAGTATATCCCATCTTTTGTTCTGTCGCAGCAGCGCAAATATTAGTGGTTTATGATTTATTTGTAAGCGAAACGACCAGCAAATTTGGCGCAGGGAGAGCACATATAAAATCTGTAGCGGATTATGCAAAAACTAATCATTACGCACGATTGGATTTATCTACAGCAAAAAATAACCTAAAGGCACAAGCGCTTTATGAAAGTTAAGGCTGGGTACGCGATGAGCAATTTTATTACTACAGCTTAAACATTTAAAACAATTTTCTATAAAAAATAACCGTGCAAAAATCAAATCTACAAAAAACCTAGCTTTAAATGGCACAATATTATTCTGCTCAATATCATTTCTACATTCGCTCAACTTGGTCAATTTGGTATTGGCTTCGCTGTTTTGGCTATCTGGCTGGCGGCACGAGGTGTTAACGCTATTAATTTAGGTTTTTTGGCGCAGCAGAGTGGGCTGTTATGTTGTTGGGTTTGCTGCTGGCTCTAAAATTAGTCGATAAACTGGGTTCAAAGCAGGAGATTTTATTAAGTTAAATTTAATCGTCGCTGGGATTTTTATTGACTCCATTAAGCCAGTGGCCTATATGATTAATTTCAGCTTGTCTAATCGGCTTTGGTATGGGGCTTCGTTGGATTGCAGTTAAAACCTGGCCATATCGTGTTGTACCAAAAAGTATAGTAGGACAGGTTGCTCGCTTTCATCAGGCTTTGATTGCATTGGCGATGATTATTCCTCCTGGGTTGGGAGCAGTTTTAAGTACGGCGGGTAATCATTTAGTGATGCTAAGCATACTATTTAATTAACTCGCAGCAACCCCTTTATTGATAATGAAAAGTGAAGTGACTATAAATAAATCTAAAGTGGATAAAACCAACTTTTTTCTCAATGCAAACTTCTTTAAGGTAGAAAGTATTGCATTATTAGGGCTTTATTTCGCGATTGTTGGCGGTGTGATTGATGGTGCTTTGATGGCTTTATTTCCAATATTTGGTCTAGGACGTGGTCTTTTAGAAGTTCAAATAGGCTCATTACTAGCCGTAAAAGGCAATGGGGGCTTACTGATGCAATATCCGATTGGTTGGCTATCTGACCATGCAGGTTTCGTTATGGCGGGTTTACTGGCATCGGGTATTTCTTGCTTAGCAGCAATGGTCATTGTGCTCACTACACTTAGCTTAAACTATCTAGTTTTGCTGTGCTTTTTGTTGGGTGCGGCGACAACATGCATCTTAACAATAGACATTATTGCTGCGGCTTATACCCAAGACCATGGCCTAATGGCAGAGAATATCAGCAAGGTATCTATCGGCTTTACTCCAAGCTCTATCGTGGGTGCAATGATGGCTGGTTTTGCGGCAGAAAATGTGAACAATGACGCTGTCATTTGGTTGGTGGCTATTACCAGTGGCGTGCTCGCATTGGTTTTTTTCTGTGCTTTATTTAAACAAAAGAGATTGGCTATCAAAATAGTGAGTTAAATCTATAATTTAAAAATGCTATAATACTGCACAAGATTTTTAAGTCGAATTTGTTATTTAAGATTTTTATTTATTTTAGGAAAAAACATGAGCCAAATTATTGTAGAACACAATCCAAGTCCAGAAAAACTAAAAGAACTAGGCGTTTCTAGCTGGTCAATCTGGGAAAAAGAAGTATCTAAATTCCCATTAGATTTTGGCATGACAGAAAGCGCTTATTTACTAGAAGGCGAAATTCACGTGACACCACAAGGGGGCGAAAAAGTCGTTGTTAAAGCAGGTGATTTTGTTGTGTTTCCAAAAGGTATGAAATCAATGTGGGAAGTAGTTAAGCCATTACGCAAGCATTACAAACACAGCTAGTAACTAGTTGTTTGTGCTAATAAAAGGTGAGTTTAGCTCACCTTTTATTTTGCCGGTGTTTTTAGTGATATTTTCACCTATAGTGATATTTTTAGTAGCACTTCCAAATCTTTAATCCGCTCCTCATCTAATAAGTGATTCTTTTTACCCGATATCACAAAAATATCTTCTGCACGATTACCCAGAGTATTTATTTTGGCATTATGTAGCAATATATCTAGCTGCAATAACTTATGCGCAACATTAGCAAGTAGGCCAGGCCTGTCGTTTGCAACAACTTCTAGTATGTGGTGATTGCTACTATTTTCACGCGTTACTTTGACTGAAGAATTGATTGGCATGTGTTTCACTTGGCGGCTAATTCGACCTTGTAATGGAGATTCTAATGGTGAATTCCTATCTAATTTTTCTGCAAGCTCCACTTCAATATATTTCAATAACCCACTATAACTAACTGATTTATTATATTGATCTAAAACAATAAAAGTATTAAGAGCGTAATCGTGATTGGTGGTGTAAATTTTGGCTTGAGCAATGCTATAACCCATGCGGTCAAAGAAATTACAAATACGTGCGAATAAGTCATTTTGATCTTGTTTGTATATCATAACTTCTATGCCATCACCACTCGGACTTAATCTAGCACGAACAATCGGCTGCTGCGCATTAAGATGTGGTGTGAGTAAGCGGCTATGCCATGCAATTTCACTCACTTCAAAACGAATAAAATAAGCCAATCCAAAACTGTCCCACAAATGTTGGTATGCCGATTGTGGTAAACCGTATTTGGCTAAACTGATGGCTGATTGTGCCTGTCGAGAAGCAATTTCTTGCTGAATACTATTTGTATTGCTTAGGGTTGCGTTTGCGCTAAGCTCACGTGCAGCTGCATAATATAAACTCTCTAAAAGTCGAGCTTTCCAAGCGTTCCATACTGCAGGGCTGGTGCCTCGAATATCTGCAACAGTCAGTAAATATAGCGCCTTTAAATGTCTTTCATCACCCATTAATTGCACAAATTTTTCAATAACTTGCGGATCAGATAAGTCGGACTTTTGGGCAGTGCTAGACATTATTAAATGCATTTTTACCAGCCAGGCTACTAATTCGGCATCTACTTTAGATAATCCATGTTGCAAGCAAAAGCGTTTAGCATCTATGGTACCTAAAGCAGAGTGATCACCACCACGACCTTTAGCAATGTCATGAAATAATGCTGCTAAATATAACAAATACGGCGCATCAAATGCATCAAATAGCTTGCTACATAACGGAAATTCATAAGCTAAATTAGGTTTTGCAAAACGGCGTAAATTAGCTAACACATTTAAAATATGCTCATCTACCGTGTAGACATGAAATAAATCATGTTGCATTTGACCAATAATTTTACCAAACGCAGGGATATATTCACCCAAAATGCTGTAACGATTCATTCTGCGCAAGCTGTGATTAACGCCATCTGGCTGGGATAATATTTTTATAAATAATTTTTTATTGACAATATCTTGCCGAAATTCTTTATTGATTAACTTTTTCACACGTTGCAAATTACGTAGTAGCGATGCGCTCATGCCAGTGAGTTCTGGGTGTTGTTGCAGCAACAAAAAGCTTTCTAATATTGTACTTGGATGTTGCTGAAACAGGTGTGGGCTTTTGGCCTCTAAGAATCCATCATGCGCTTCAAAATATTTGTTAATTTGCCTGATTTGCGGTGGTGAGGTGTCATTTCGGTGTTGTAAAGACTGCAATAAAATTTCGTTCATTAACCCAATAAACTTAACACTACGATAATAACCTTGCATCAGTTGTTCGCTAGCGCGTTTTTTAGGTGTATTTTCTAAACCTAGTTGCGTAGCTAACTCATTTTGAAAATCAAATAGTAAGCGGTCTTCACGACGCTTGGCTAGTAAATGTAAGCGCACTCGCAACGTTTGCAAATGCTGTTGATGGCGACGTATTTTTTTAGCCTCAAACTTACTAATAATCCCAAGTTTAACTAGGTTGGCCCAAGGCAAATTGCTGGTGTTTGAGCTAAAAAAGCTATTGGTTTCTGATGAGTTTTTTTGTTGGCTTTTTAATATCCACTGAATAATTTGCAAGTCACGTAATCCACCAGGACTTTCTTTAATATTTGGCTCTAAGTTGTATGCTGTATCGTTGAACTTAGCATATCGCTGTTGCTGTTCTTTTAATTTGGCGTCAAAAAAAGCCCCAGTATTCATCATACTATTTAAGCTCTGCGTAAACTCTTGGTAAAGTTTTTTGCTACCAATTAGACGACGTGCTTCTAATAAATTAGTTTGAACAGTCACGTCTTTACTGGCTTCTTCTAGGCACTCAGTCAAATTGCGCACGCTATGGCCTACATTCAAGCCTACATCCCACAGCAATCCAATCATTGTCTCTATTTGACTGAATAATGCGCTTTCAGCGTTTTCGGGTAAAAGAATGAGCAGGTCTATATCAGAGTAGGGAAATAACTCGCAGCGCCCATAGCCACCAACAGCGATTAAGCATAACCGCTGGTTGATGCCACCTTGCTGCCAGATTTGTTTGAGTAAATTATCAACTAAAGTGCATGTTTGCTTTAATGCTTGTGCGGTATTGGCATTTTCATAAAACCCAGCAGCAATTTTTAGCTGGCCTACTGCGAGTTCAGCCGCAAAAAAGCTACGCCAGTACCTAGCATCCTTTGATTGTGTACTCATTGACATATTCAAAGTTTAAACATTAATAAAGCTGGGCGCAGCAGGTGAGCCTGCTGAAAGTGTTAATACTTCATACCCATTCTCAGTAACCAGTACTGTATGTTCCCATTGTGCAGATAAACTACGATCACGCGTCACGATACTCCAGCCATCGGGCATTTGTTTAATTTCGCGTTTTCCAGCATTAATCATAGGTTCTATGGTGAAGATCAAACCTGCTTTTAAAACCAGCCCTGTACTTGGCTTTCCATAATGCAGTACTTGTGGTTCTTCATGAAACTTTTTGCCAATACCATGACCGCAAAACTCTCGCACAACACTATAGCCACTTTTTTCAGCAAAGGTTTGAATAGCAAAACCTATATCACCTAGAGTGGCGCCCGGCTTTACTTTGTCAATGCCAAGCCACATTGCATCATAAGTAATATCACACAAACGCTTGGCCTGAATGGATGCATCACCCACGCAAAACATACGGCTGGTATCACCGTGATAGCCATCTTTAATCACAGTGACATCAATATTAACGATATCGCCATTTTTTAAGATTTTTTCACCAGGCACACCATGACAAATTTGATGGTTAACTGACGTGCAGATTGATTTAGGGTAGGGAGTATGACCATCTGGCGCATAATTAAGCGGCGCTGGAACGGCTTTTTGCACATCGACGATATAATCATGGCATAGTTTGTCAAGCTGTTCAGTAGTCACACCATGCACTACAAAAGGTGTAATAAAATCAAGCACTTCAGATCCTAATCGACCTGCAATGCGCATTTTTTCAATATCATGTTGGTTTTTAATAGTAATTGCCATAATGCCTTGATGCTAATAGGTTATTTTAAGTTCGTTTTAAACGTATAATTTATAAGACTAGTATTTGGTTAACTCGGTTCGTGTGTTATTATACGCGTCGCTCGTGTGGTGAATAGCCACCAAAGTAAATAATCAGTTAAATTAATGCTTTAAAATAAGTGTACGTACCCCTTAACAGGGTGTTTAAGTGAGTAGCTTAAATGATGTTGGGTATGTGCAAAACTAACCCTTGAATGGAGCAATACAATGTCTGTCACAATGCGTGAAATGCTGGAAGCTGGAGTTCACTTCGGCCATCAAACTCGTTACTGGAACCCGAAAATGGCACCGTACATTTTTGGTGATCGCAATAAAATTCATATTGTTAACCTTGAAAAAACCTTACCACTATTTGAAGATGCACTTAAGTATGTGCGCACATTAGCGGGTAACAAAGGTCGTATCATGTTTGTGGGTACAAAACGTCAAGCACGCGACATCATGAAAGAGGAAGCTGTGCGTTCAAGCTGTGCTTATGTTAATCATCGCTGGTTGGGCGGTATGTTAACTAACTTTAAAACAGTTAAACAATCTATCAAGCGTTTAAACGATTATGAAGCAATGTTGCTCGACGGCAGTCTTGATAAATTTGGTAAAAAAGAAGCCTTAGGCTACAAGCGTGAAGTTGAAAAATTAGAGCGTTCTATCGGCGGCATTAAAGAAATGGGCGGTTTGCCTGATGCAATTTTTATAATTGATGTAGGTCATGAAAATGGTGCGATTACTGAAGCAGCTAAATTAGGCATTCCAGTGATTGGAGTTGTAGATACCAATAATTCACCTGATGGCGTGACTTATGTAATTCCTGGTAATGATGACTCAAGTCGTGCAATTCGTTTGTATGCTCGCGGTATTGCTGATGCGGTACTAGAAGGCCGTAGCGCCGCACTTACAGAAGCTGTAAAAATGGCTGCTGAAGAGCCTACAGAAGCTGCTGAAGTGGCTGCTGAGTAATATTTTAGGATTAAACCTTAAGTTAACCTCATAAAAAGGGCGCAAATTGCGCCCTTTGATAATTATTCTCCACCGAGTCGGTGGAATAGATAGACAAAAAGGATTGAGAAAATGGCAGAAATTACCGCAGGTATGGTGAAAGATCTTCGTGAGCGCACCGATGCACCTATGATGGATTGTAAAAGGGCTTTAACAGAAGCTGAAGGCGATATGACACGCGCAGAAGAGATCCTACGTGTGCGCTTTGGCAACAAAGCAAGCAAAGCAGCTGGTCGTGTAGCCGCTGAAGGTACTGTAGGTATTAGCATTAGTGAAGATGGTAAGTCAGGTGCAATGGTCGAAGTTAATTCAGAAACAGACTTCTGTGCAAAAAATGAAGATTTCTTGAAGTTTGTTAACGACCTTGCAACTATTGTGAGTTCAAGCAGCGCATCTGATATTAATGCAGTGGCAGCATTGCCTATGAATGGTGCTACTGTTGAAGAAACGCGTGCGCAATTGGTTGGTAAAATCGGTGAAAATATCACACCACGCCGCTTTGTACGCCCAGTAGTACAAGGTAAATTATCTAGCTACGTACATGGTAGCAAAATCGGTGTTATTGTTGATTTGGTGGGCGGTGACGATGCTTTAGGCAAGGATTTAGCCATGCATATTGCAGCTGCCAAACCAAAATCACTAGATGCAAGTGGTGTTGAAGCTACTTTAATTGAAACAGAGCGTCGTGTGGCCATTGAAAAAGCAAAAGAA
Organism: Methylophilaceae bacterium; assembly: GCA_014378915.1. Taxonomy (GTDB): domain Bacteria; phylum Pseudomonadota; class Gammaproteobacteria; order Burkholderiales; family Methylophilaceae; genus JACMMS01. The sequence continues at coordinate 51,840 of JACMMS010000069.1, read as the reverse complement.
GCTGGCAAGCCAGAAGCAATGCTAGAAAAAATTGCAGATGGTACCGTGCAAAAATTCTTAAAAGAAGTAACTTTGTTGAGCCAAGTTTTTGTTAAGGACGACAAATTTACTATTGAACAATTGCTTAAATCTAAAGGCGCGACAGTCGCATCATTCACTATGTTTACAGTGGGTGAGGGCATTGAGAAAGTGGTTGTTGATTACGCTGCTGAAGTGGCTGCTGCTGCAAAAGTTTAAATTGATATTTAATTAAATAACCAGTTAAATAAAAATGGATTAGCTAGTTAGCTAATCCATTTTTTTTGCTTAAAATATCTAATTAATCAAAAAAACAGTATTATTAATACAGCATAAAAGTGCTAAGAAGTTAGCAAACACCGGCCTTTTGTGATTAAATAATGAAACTGTAAATCAAGGAATGCAATGAGTAAATCTGCTTACCAACCTGCTTACAAGCGCATTCTTTTAAAGCTATCCGGCGAGGCGTTGATGGGAGATGACGCATATGGTATTAACCGGGCAACTATCACAAATATTGCTGAGCAAATTAAAGAAATCGTCGATTTAGGTGTACAAGTAGCCGTGGTAATTGGTGGAGGTAACATATTCCGAGGAGTAGCACCCGCTGCTGCTGGTATGGACCGAGCAACGGCTGACTATATGGGGATGTTGGCTACTGTAATGAATGCTCTGGCTCTACAAGATGCATTTAAACACGCAGGTATTGTTAGCCGTGTTCAATCTGCGCTTAATATTGAACAAGTAGCGGAGCCATATATTCGAGGTAAAGCTATACGTTATCTTGAAGAGGGCAAGGTGGTTATATTTGGTGCGGGTACAGGTAACCCATTTTTTACTACAGATACCGCAGCAGCTTTGCGTGGCATGGAAATGAATGCTGAAGTGGTGATTAAAGCAACTAAAGTTGATGGTATTTATACAGCTGATCCTAAGAAAGACCCTAGTGCAATTCGCTATAAAACGGTTAGTTTCGATGAGGCCATTAACAAAAACTTAAAAGTAATGGATGCTACTGCGCTGACATTATGTCGTGATCAAAAATTACCTATTATTGTTTTTAATGTGTTTAAACAAGGTGCATTGAAAAGTGTTGTGATGGGTGATGATGAAGGAACTAAAGTATTACCATAGTTGATAGTTAGGTATTAGGCTTAATGATTAAATAGTTAAAGATTTACATTAAAGTAGTTTGTTAGGATTAATTATGTTGGATGATATAAAAAAAACCGCAGATCAAAAAATGCAAAAATCGTTAGAATCGCTCAAAAATGATTTGGCAAAAGTACGTACAGGCCGTGCTCACACAGGATTATTAGATCATGTGATGGTTGAGTATTACGGTTCATTAGTGGCTGTCAATCAAGTGGCTAACGTTAACCTTGGTGATGCTCGCACAATCAATGTGCAGCCGTTTGAGAAGTCCATGATAGGCAAAGTAGAAAAAGCTATTCGTGATTGTGACCTAGGATTAAACCCAGCGACCAATGGTGATTTGATTCGTGTGCCAATGCCAATGCTCACTGAAGAGCGTCGTCGTGATATGACTAAAATTGTACGTGGCGAAGCAGAGGGTGCAAAAGTGGCTATTCGTAATGTCCGTCGTGATGCTAACGACACACTTAAAAAACTGATTAAAGATAAAGAAATTAGTGAGGATGATGAGCGTCGCACACAGGACGAGATTCAAAAAATGACTGATAAAGCTGTGGTTGAAGTCGATCGATTGTTACAGCAAAAAGAAACAGATTTGATGGCTGTTTAATGCAAATATATCATCTTATAGTGATGACTTCGTTGCAAACCTTAATAGGCCATGGAGCTATTTAATTGGGATTTTTTAAAAGCTCCACGCAGGATATTCCACTATTTAATGAAATTCCCAAACATATTGCTGTCATCATGGATGGAAATGGCCGCTGGGCGCGCAAACGCTTTTTGCCACGCGTAGCTGGCCATAAGCGCGGAGTGGAAACAGTGCGTAATATGGTAAAACAATGCGCTGTTTTAGGCGTAGATTACCTCACTCTATTTGCGTTTAGCAGCGAAAACTGGCGCAGGCCAGATGATGAAGTATCTTTTCTAATGGGCTTATTTATGGATGCGCTGAAACGCGAAGTAACCAAGCTACATGACAATAATATTCGTCTCATTTTAATTGGCGACCGTTCACGGTTTTCTCAACCTTTAATTGAACAAATTGAGGCCTCTGAAAAGCTAACGGCATTAAATACAGGTTTGATTTTAACTATTGCAGCTAATTACGGCGGTCGATGGGATATTTTACAAGCAACCAACGCCATGCAAAAAGCAACGCCACATAAAATTGGCACATTTGAAGAAGCAGATTTATCTGATTATTTGGCAATGAACTATGCGCCAGAGCCAGATTTGTTTATTCGTACTGGCGGTGAAAAACGTATAAGCAATTTCTTGCTTTGGCAATTGGCATATACAGAGTTTTATTTTACAGACACTTTATGGCCAGATTTTAATGACGAACCATTTAAATTAGCGATTCAATCATATCAACAACGCGAACGACGATTTGGTCGTACTAGCGAGCAATTAACCACCTAATTTTATGTTAAAAACGCGCATTATTACCTCACTATTTTTAATACCTAGCTTTTTTGCAGCCCTATTTTTATTACCCAGCATGGTGTGGGCTGGATTGCTATTAGGTATATCCATTATCGCTCTGTATGAATGGGCGCAAATGATTAAGCTTGGCAAGATCGCTACTCAACTGTATTTACTCGCTACAATCGTCTCGGGTACAATCATTTTATGGTTTGCTAATCAATTTGGTAGTCATTGGCTTGTTTATAGATCATTAGATCTATTTATCATTGCGAGTGTATTCTGGTTATTAGCGGTGCCATTTTTGTTATGTAAAAATAAACGCATTAAGCATCCATTAATTAATGTAATCATTGGCTGGCTACTTGTGTTGCCATTATGGTTATCATTAGTTTGTTTGAGGATCGCAGATCCGTGGTTATTATTAGGACTCACAGCTACCGTTTGGATTGCGGATAGTGCGGCCTACTTTGCTGGTAAGCAGTTTGGAAAACATAAACTTGCCCCAACAATTAGCCCCGGTAAAACTTGGGAGGGCGTATTGGGAGGCTTATTTGCAGTCACAATCTATGGTTGCGTTTTAGCAGCCTATTTTGCACTGCCTGTTTTAGTCACTTTATTGATTTTGTGGGTCATGACTATATTGAGTGTAGTGGGCGATTTGTTTGAATCAATGATGAAACGCCAATCTAATCTTAAAGATAGTGGAAATATTCTACCCGGCCATGGCGGTATTTTAGACCGGATTGATGGATTGACTTCTAGTTTACCTATTGCTGTGTTAATGATTTATATCTATAGCCTATTACATGCGGCATAATACTTTGCAAAACGTCACGATATTAGGTTCAACAGGTACTATAGGCAAACAGACTTTAGATGTTATCTCACGTCATCCTAATAAGTTTAAGGTGTTTGCCTTAGCAGCGAATGCTAGCGTAGATTTAATATTTGAACAGTGTCTAGAGTTTTATCCTAATTATGCAGCTTTACTGAATGAGAGTGCCGCTGATCAGTTAGCAGAAAAGCTGAAAGCAGCAGGCTCATCCACACAAGTTTTAGCTGGTTTAGAGGCTATTGAGATGTTGTCATCACATCCTCAAGTGCAAGTAGTGATGGCGGCTATTGTTGGTGCAGCAGGTTTAAAACCTGCTGTAGCTGCAGCCAAAGCAGGTAAGCGAATTTTGTTAGCCAATAAAGAAACATTAGTCATGTCTGGCAACTTGTTTATGCAAGCTGTTGCTAAAGGTGGAGCAACTTTATTGCCTATTGATAGTGAACATAACGCAATTTTTCAAGTAATGCCTCAACGCGAGTCACATAATCTAAATGATAGCGGCATCCAGCGGATTTTACTGACAGCCTCTGGGGGTCCTTTTCGCAAGTTTAGTTGTCAGCAATTGCAACATGTGACATTGCAACAAGCACTCAATCATCCTAACTGGGTCATGGGAGCAAAAATAACCATTGATTCCGCTACACTTATGAACAAAGGGCTTGAGGTTATTGAAGCGCACTGGTTATTTAATGCGCCAGCAGATAAAATTGTTGTCGTTGTACATCCCCAAAGCGTGATTCATTCAATGGTCGAGTATATTGATGGAAGCGTCCTAGCGCAGCTAGGTAACCCTGATATGCGCACCCCCATCGCTTACGGTTTAGCTTATCCTGAGCGTTTAGAGTCTGGTGTAAGTAGCTTAGATTTTATGACCTTAGCTAAACTAGAGTTTGAAGCGCCAGATACTGCCCGTTTCCCTTGCCTACGTTTAGCCTATGATGCATTAAAACTTGGTGGTACAGCGCCTGCTGTTTTAAATGCGGCAAATGAAATTGCCGTAGATGCATTTATTCATCATCAAATCCAATTCATGGATATTCCCAATATGATTGAATCGATATTAAGTGAAGCTAAAATTGAGGAGGTTACCTCACTGGAGCAAGTAATCTCAGTTGATGCATCTTCGAGATTAGCTGCTGTAGAGTGGGTAAAAAGACGAAGTTCCAATCGAATGGAAGCCACAGTATGCTAACAATTGCTGCATTTATTATCACCATTGGTATTCTTGTTACGATTCACGAATATGGCCACTATCAAGTTGCCAAATGGTGTGGTGTTAAAGTGTTGCGCTTTTCTATTGGATTTGGTAAGCCATTGTTTAGAACCACTTTAGGGCAAGATAAAACAGAATTTGTTTTAGCGCTTATCCCACTGGGTGGCTACGTCAAAATGTTAGACGAGAGTGTGATTGCGCAAGACTCTGAGCAAAAAACCAACCCAATCATTTCTTATACTGAACAAGAGTTATCTCGCGCTTTTAACCGCCAGTCTGTTTGGAAACGCATCGCGATTGTTGCTGCTGGGCCTATAGCTAATTTATTGCTAGCTATATTAATTTACTGGGGACTGTTTGTATCTGGTGTTACGGTAATGCGACCTGTTATTGGAGGTGTTACAGATAATACTGCAGTGGTTACAGCTCAATTAAAAACAGGTGATTTAATTAAAAAAATTGATGGTTCAGTAGTTGAAAGCTGGCAGGATGTTCGCTGGATTTTATTAAAAAAATCGTTATCTACTATCACTAAAGAGTCTGCTGAGAAAACATCTGAAGCATTACCATTACTGGCAAAACTAGACATCATTAATGCAGATAACGAGGAAAAAATTGTCAATATTGATGTAAGCGGTGTTGATAAAAACGACCTTGAGCGCGATGTTTTAGAACAGTTGGGCTTTATTCAATATCAACCAAAAATTTTACCTATCATAGGTGAAGTTACGCAAAAAAGTGTAGCAGAGCGAGGAGGACTTAAAGCTGGCGATAAAATAATCACTGTTAATAAGTCTGCGGTTACAGATTGGGACAGCTTCGTAAAAGTGGTGCGCGCAAATCCTATACAAGTAATTAGTGTTGAATATGAGCGTCAGTTAGCAGGTGTTATTCAGCGGCAAACAATATTTATTACACCAGAAAAATTACAAGAACATGGTAAAACTATTGGGCGAATTGGTGCTGCAGCCAAGATTGATCTTGTAAAGGCACAAGCGGACTTAGATAAACTGTTGGTTGAGGTAAATTACTCTCCATTTCGAGCTCTAACAATGGCATTAGATAAAACTTGGGATACATCAACATTCAGTTTGAAAATGTTAGGTAAAATGCTCACGGGACAAATGTCATTTAAAGGGATTAGTGGTCCAGCGACCATTGCTAGCTATGCGGGACAAAGTGCAGATTTAGGCTTAAAAGTGTTCTTAGGATTTTTAGCCACCATAAGTATTAGTATAGGCGTGCTTAATCTGTTGCCTATACCGGTTTTAGATGGCGGTCATTTGCTGTATTATATGGTAGAAATTTTCAAAGGTAGCCCAGTATCTGATCGCGTGATGGAGTTTGGTCAACGCTTAGGCTTTGGTGTACTAGGGCTTTTAATGTCGGTTGCTATTTTTAATGACATTACGCGTTTTGCAACAGCATTTACTGGTTAGTTTATACAAATATTATAAAAATAATTTCACAGGTTAATGAATGCCATCTAAGTTAAATTTATTTAAAAAAAATTATATGCTCAGCGCAGTTATTGCAACGTTGAGTCAATACGGTTTTGTATCGTCAGCATTTGCTTTGGATCCTTTTGTTATTAAAGATATCCGTGTAGAAGGCTTACAAAGGACTGAGGCAGGAACCGTATTTAATTATTTAAACGTTGAAGTTGGCGATGTAATGAGTGATGGGAAAGCGACCAAAGCGATTAAGTCACTATACAACACAGGTTTTTTTAAAGATGTGCGGATTGAAGCAGAGGGTGACGTATTAGTTGTTACGGTGCAAGAGCGTGCATCCGTTGCTAAAATTGATTTTAGTGGTAATAAGTCATTTCCATCAGATAAAATGCTAGAAGGCCTTAAACAAATAGGCATCTCTGAAGGACAAATTTTTGATAAAGCGCAACTTGATAAAGCCGAACAAGAGATTAAGCGTCAATATTTATCTCAAGGTAAATATAGTGCAAAAGTTAAAGCCGTGGTCTCACCTCAGGAACGTAACCGTGTAGCGTTACGCTTCGATATTGAAGAAGGTGCAGTGGCTAAAATCAAAGGCATTAATATCGTCGGTAATAATACATTTACTACTGACGATTTACGCGCAGAATTTTTACTCACCACACCAAATTGGATGTCATGGTGGAATAAAGATGATCAATATTCTAAACAAAAACTCACTGCTGACCTTGAAACACTTAAGTCATTTTATCTAAACCAAGGCTACTTAGAGTTCACTGTCGATTCAACACAAGTGTCAATTTCACCAGATAAACAGAATATTTATATTACAGTGAATGTCACAGAGGGTGAAAAATATACCATTAGTGATGTGAAGCTTGCAGGTGAGTTACAGTTACCAGAAAAAGAACTACGTAAATTAGTTGATATTAAACAAGGCGATGTATTTAGTCGCCAAAAAGTTACAGAGGCAAATAAAGCCATTAGCGACCGTTTAGGTAACGAAGGGTATGCATTTGCAAACGTTAACCCTATACCAGAAGTTAATAAAGATAAACATACAGCAGCCTTTACGTTTTTTATTGATCCAGGTAAACGTGTCTATGTGCGCCGCATTAATTTAACAGGCAATACGCGCACGCGAGACTCTGTGCTACGACGAGAAATGCGTCAACTTGAGTCTGGTTGGTACGCCGGCGATAAAATAGAACGGTCTAAAGAACGTTTAAATCGCTTAGGTTACTTTTCAGATGTGAATGTCGATACAGCAACGGTTGCTGGGACAACTGACCAAGTAGATTTGAATATAAGTGTCACTGAAAAATCGACAGGTAGTGTTCAGTTTGGTGCGGGTTTGTCTAGTAGTGAAGGGGTTGTGTTTGGTGTTACCGTCAATCAACAAAACTTTTTAGGCACAGGTAACTCTGTAAGTGCACAAATAAATACAGGCAAGGTCAATACTACTTATTCTTTATCATACACGGATCCTTATTTTACACCAGACGGCATTAGCCGTGGTTTTGACATATATAGGCGCGATGTAGATACTAGCTCATTGAGTATCGGTACTTACGCAAGTAAGTCATATGGTGCAGGTGTGCGATTCGGTTTACCATTAAATGAGCGCGATTTTCTTAGTGCTGGCTTGACAGTTGATTTAACTACCATTAATTTAACCACCCAAAGTCCGAAACAATATTTGGACTATTGTGCCAATAATTCGGGCTGTAGTAGTAATTCATTACAACTTAGTAGTGCTTGGACACACGATACACGTGATAGTATTTTGTTTCCAAATAAGGGTGTATTGCAAAGATTAAGCGGCGAAGTGGGTTTGCCAGGATTAGATTTACAATACTATAAAATTGATTTTAAAAACGCATGGTATTTAGACTTAACAAAAAACTTAACATTACTACTTAACGGTGAGTTGGGTTATGCAGATAGTTATGGTGGAAAAAATTATCCATTCTTTAAAAACTACTATGTTGGTGGTGTAGGATCAGTACGCGGTTATGATAATGGTACCATCGGACCAAAAGATATCGACCCTGCAACAGGCTCAACTTTCTCTGTAGGCGGTACTAAACGCGTAGTAGCTAATGCTGAATTGTTCATGCCTGTGCCATTTATTAAAGATTCAAAACAATTTAGACTCAGTGCATTTGTAGACACGGGTAGTGTTTATGGCACTGGTCAAAACATCAACTTATCAGAATTACGTTATTCTGCTGGCGTAGGTATTAGTTGGTATTCTCCATTTGGACCCCTAAAGTTAGTGCTTGCAAAACCCCTCAACAAAAAACCAAATGATGTGACACAATTATTGCAATTCCAGCTTGGGCAACAGTTTTAATTTGATTGGCTTATTGTAGAATTAAAAGATTAATTAGGAGATTTAAATTGATTCATTTGTTAAAAAGTATTTTGGTGACAGTTTTGTTAGCGACTTCAGCGCTTACGTTTTCGAGCGTAAGTTTTGCCGAGCTAAAAGTCGGTTATGTTCAAGTAGATAAGATTTTACAAGATGCGCCACAAACCGCCGAAAGTGGCAAAAAGCTAGAACGCGAATTTAGTCCACGTTCACTTGATTTAGACCGCATGCAAAAACAAATTAAAGATATTGAAACCACACTTGATAAAGATGGTATAACTATTTCTGAGACCGATCGTCGTAATAAAGAGCGCGATGCGTCAAATCTAAAAATCGAGTTTCAACGTAAACAACGTGAATTGCGTGAAGACATTAACTTACGTAAAAATGAAGAGTTAGCTACTTTACAAGATCGTATTAACAAAGCTGTGCAATCAGTTGCAAAAGCAGAGATGTACGATTTAGTGGTCTATGGCGGCGTTGCTTATGCTAGTGAAAAAATTGATTTAACTGATAAAGTATTGAAATCATTAGGTAAAAAATAAGTGCATCAGTTAATGGATGTCATTTAATTTAATACAGCATAAATTTAAACCACTTTAAACTAATAGGCGAAGTCAAATGAGTAAAGCATACTCATTAAATCAAATAGTTGCACGCCTTGGTGGGCAAATAGTAGATTCAGCTGGGCACACGTCTGAATTAGATTATTTAACGCGTGTAAGCTCACTAAAAAATGCAAAATCTGGGGCACTTAGTTTCTTTAATGATACCAAATATACAAAACAACTAAAAAATACACAAGCTAGTGTTGTTATTTTGCATCCGCAGTACCAGCACTTAACGTCATTGCCTAAAGTTGTCACGGATAATCCTTATGCTTATTTTGCTAAGGTTTCAAGTTTTCTAAGCCCTAAAGCAACCTATGCTAAAGGTATTCATTCTAGCGCTGTTATACATGCGTCCGCAGTTATTCCTCAATCATGCAGCATTGCCGCGCAAGTGTTAATTGCTGAGAACGTAGTATTGGGCGAGTGCGTTGTGATTGAAGCAGGTTGCGTTATTGAACAAAACGTTAAGATAGCTAATAACACAAGGTGTGAGCCCAACGTGACTATTAAACATGGCACTACAATTGGGCATGATTGTACAATTTACGCTGGGGCAGTAATAGCTACAGAAGGCTTTGGGTATGCTGAAGATGGCGAACTTGGCGATAAACGCTGGGTGAAAATACCTCAAGTAGGGCATGTGGTGATTGGTAATCATGTTGATATTGGCGCTAATACTACGATTGACCGAGGCGCTTTAGATGACACCATTATAGAAGATGGCGTTAAGCTAGATAACCTGATTCAAATTGCACATAATTGCCATATAGGTGCGCATACTATTATTGCTGGATGCGTCGGTATTGCTGGTAGCGCAAAAATAGGTCAACATTGTAAAATTGGCGGAGCTGCGATGATATTAGGTCATTTAAACATTGCTGATCATGTGACAATTTCACCAGGCAGTCTGATTTCTAGATCAATAGTCAAATCAGGCACTTATACTGCATTAATGCCTTTTCAAGCACATGAAGATTGGTTAAAGACAGCAGCTAATGTTCGCCAGCTTTCGAGCTTGGCGGATAAAATCAAACATTTAGATAAAACATTTGAATTAAGATTGGCTGCTTTAGAAAAGCTTGAGTCTAAATAATAACGAAATTTTGTATATTCTGAATATGCAAAGAAAACAAATAGCGAAAAGAGAAATAAATGAGCGAAGCACCTGTTCCAACAGACATTATTAGCATGGATATACATGAAATATTAGATCACTTACCCCATCGCTATCCATTTGTGTTGATTGACCGTGTGTTGTCACTTGAAGTTGGTAAAGAGATTACGGCAGTCAAAAATGTCACGATCAATGAGCCATTTTTTCCAGGTCATTTTCCTTATCATCCAGTGATGCCAGGTGTTCTAATCGTTGAGGCGATGGCACAAGCGGCGGCTATCTTGTCTTTTAAAACGATGGGGTCAAAGCCAACTGATGACTCTGTTTACTACTTTGCAGGTATCGATAGTGCGCGCTTTAAAAAACCAGTTTCCCCCGGTGATCAAATTATTCTTAATGTTAAAATCGACCGTATCTTAAAAGGTATATGGAAATACAATGGTGTAGCTAAGGTCGATGGTGTAATCGTTGCTGAAGCGAGCATGATGTGTATATTAAAAGCGATTGAAAAATAAACATTTAAAATAAAAAAAAACAGTTTTGAAAGTAAGCAATAAAGTATACGCAACATAATGAATAGCAAAATACATCCAACCGCGATTATTGATCCTAAAGCTGAAATTGATACTTCGGTTGAGATTGGTGCCTATTCAATTGTCGAGTCAGGTGTGCGTATAGATTCAGGTACTACGATTGCTAGCCATGTAATACTGCAAGGGCCAACGACTATTGGTAAAAATAACAAGATTTTTCAATATGCCTCACTTGGTGCAGCACCACAAGATAAAAAATACGCGGGTGAATCAACAACGTTAGAGATTGGTGATAACAATACGATACGGGAGTTTTGTACTTTCAATCGTGGTACAGCGGAAGACAAAGGCGTGACAAAAATTGGCGATAATAACTGGGTGATGGCTTACGTGCATATCGCCCATGATTGCCAAATTGGCAATCATACTATTTTAGCTAATAACTCATCCCTAGCTGGTCATGTTGAAATGAATGATTATGCAATCTTGGGAGGCTTTACCTTGATACATCAATTTTGTAAGGTTGGTGCACATGTAATTACCGCGGTGGGTTCTGTCATATTCAAAGATATTCCTCCTTATGTGACTGCGGCTGGTTATGATGCTAAGCCCCATGGCATTAACTCCGAAGGGCTAAAGCGTCGAGGGTTTTCCCCCGAAGTGATTACTCAAATCAAACGTGCTTATAAAGTGTTATATCGCAATGGCTTGTCATTAGAGGAAGCGAAGCAAGAAATTCTACTCATGAATGCTAGTTGCCCTGAACTTAAGATTTTATCTGAATTTCTAGGCATAACAACTCGCGGTATTATTCGATAAATATGTTTTGCTAAGTTAACAGAACATCCATCCCAATCATTTTTTTAAACAAGTTATTCATGCCTAAAATTGCAATAGTGGCTGGTGAAGCCTCGGGGGATTTACTAGGCAGCCATCTGATACAAGCGCTTACAACACATTACTCCGCATTAAACACAGGCTTGCAATTAGAGTTTATTGGAATTGCTGGCCCGAAAATGATAAGCGAGGGCGCTGTTTCTTTATACCCAATGGAGCGCCTTTCAGTAAGAGGTTACATTGAGGTGCTTCGGCATTTGTTTGGCTTACTCAAGCTACGTAAAAATCTACTTAACACACTACTTGAAAATCAGCCCGATTTGTTTATTGGCATTGATGCGCCAGATTTTAACTTTTGGTTAGAGCGAAAATTAAAAAATAGAGGTATTCCCACTATTCATTACGCCAGTCCTTCAATATGGGCGTGGCGTAAGGGGCGTATGGCTAAAATTAAACGCGCCGTTTCACACATGCTAGCATTATTTCCATTTGAGCCTAAGTTATATGAGGATGCTGGGGTTCCCGTAAGCTATGTGGGGCATCCTCTGGCCGATATATTGTCTTTGTATCCTGATAAATTAGGTGCACGTGAGAACCTTAAACTTAAAGCGGATAAAGTTGTAATTGCCATGCTGCCTGGTAGCAGACTAAGTGAAGTGCAGCAACATGCTGACTTGTTTGTAAAAACAGCTAAACTAATTGCAAAAAAACAGCCGAATGTGCAATTTTTAGTGCCGCTTATTACACGAGAAACGCGTGCTATTTTCGAGCATGCACTTTTTGAAAACCATGCTTTGAATTTAAACAAAGTATCACATCATGATTATCCAGTAGAATTACACAATAAAGATGTTACGAGTTTAGATAGTCATGTAGATTTGAATATTAGCCATGAAAACATCAATCAAGATAATGTTGATGCAACTAATCGTGAATTAAATCATGCCCAGCCACTACCATTGCAAATACTATTTGGTCATGCTCACGACGCAATGGAGGCCGCAGATGCTGTTATTGTGGCATCTGGCACAGCTACGCTTGAAGCAGCATTACTCAAATGTCCCATGGTAATTACTTATCGTATGCCTAACATTAGTTGGCAAATTATGAAGCGTATGAATTATCTACCTTATGTAGGATTACCTAATATTTTAGCCGGTAAATTTTTAGTGCCAGAATTGATGCAACATGATGCAACTCCGCAAAAGTTGGCAGATGCAACAATTAAGCTGCTTGATGATACGAGCTATCTTGAAGATATTAAAGCTGAGTTTATGAAAATACACATAAGCTTGAAACAAAATACAGCAGAAAAAGCTGCTAAAGCCGTATTAGCTTATTTAAGATAACCCAGTAAATGCAAGTTTATGCTGAATTTAGATTACCAGAAAATGCCGTTATTTGTGGTGTGGATGAGGCAGGGCGGGGCCCATTAGCTGGCGCTGTATATGCAGCAGCGGTAATTCTCAATCCTGAACGACCTATTATAGGTTTAGCTGACTCGAAAAAGCTCTCTGAAAAAAAACGTGATAGTTTAGCCATTGAGATCCAACAATATGCTCTCGCATGGGCAATAGGGACTAGTTCTGTTGAGGAAATTGATACAATCAATATTCTGCAAGCAAGCCTGTTAGCCATGAAACGTGCCATTGAAACTTTAAAAATCAACCCTGAGTTAGTATTGGTTGATGGTAACAAACGCCCGAAAATTAACTTTCCATGTAAGGCAATCGTTAAGGGCGATAGTAAGGTACTGGCGATTTCTGCTGCTTCTATTTTGGCTAAAACGGCGCGTGATGCTTATTGCCTAGTGTTACATCAAATCTACCCGCAATATAACTTTGCAAAACATAAAGGCTACCCAACATCAGAGCATATGGCTTTGCTAAAAGAGCATGGTGTTTCAGCAGTGCACCGTAGAAGTTACGCGCCAGTCAGAGAGCTAATAGCGAGAAGCGAGATGATAAGCACTAGGACTAATCCTTTAGGCTAGTAGTAAAAATACAGTCGACTGCTTATGTAAATCTGGCAAGTTGGATTTTTTCCACTCAGCAATGGTTTTGGTCACAATAAATTCAGTGGCTAAACTGACGTTACATGCTACGCAAAGTCTGGTATTGGCATTGCAACCTGCGATAATTGCTTCCAACATATGCCCGTTACGGTAGGGCGTTTCGATAAAGATTTGAGTTTCATTTTGTGTTTGTGACCGCTTTTCGATTTCTTTTAAACGTAAATTTCGAGCGGTTTTATCCACAGGTAAATAACCTAAAAAGGCAAACTGTTGACCATTCAAGCCAGAAGCCATCAATCCTAATAAAATAGAGGATGGACCCACCAAAGGCACGACTTTAATACCTTTGCGATGTGCTAATTCAACCAGTTTTGCACCTGGGTCGGCAACGCCAGGACAACCAGCTTCAGACATAACGCCTAAGTTTTTACCTGCCAGCAATGGTGCAAGCAATGCTGGCACTTCTTTATCGACTGTATGCTCATTAAGCGTGAGCAAAGTGAGCTCTCGTACTGGCTTAGCAGTTTTAATCGTACTTAAAAAGTGACGCGCAGTTTTTTCATTTTCCACTACAAAAAACTCTAGTTGTTGGGCAAGCTGCACTACTAATGCTGGTAACACTTGGGCGATATTATCATCTCCCAAAGTAACCGGGATTAAATATAAAGTGCCTAATAGTGTTGAACTCAATATTTCACCTGTGCTCTGTATGTCAATGTACTTGTGTCTTCTGCTGGGATTTCAATCTTCCAAACGGCTAGCTGGCTGTTGGATTTTATGTGTGGATTGTTTTCAGAAATTATTTTCCAATCCCCATTAATTGGCTCTTGTACCGTCACGAACACGCGTTCTTTCTTAGCATTTTTTAGCTTAATTTCATAAGCGCTTTCATATAAGTTATTTCCTTTAGATGGGCGTGGCAACACTTTAAAATCAGTTTGTTTTTTATCAGCAGTCACATCAAAAGATTCGCCCAATTTTAAGCGTATGGTTTCATTTTTAGGCGTGTGATCAATGTTATCTTCACCAACAAATTGTGCATTTCCTGCGTTGTCTTTTTTGTAAACGCGCAATACGCCTTTAGGCAAAGGCATCCCAAGCTGTGCTGCTTCTTTGTTATCAAACTCCACAAAAGTGCTCACTTTCATTTTAGTGCCTATTTCGCCATATTGTCCTTGATAATAGTAATCTGCACCACGCAATACTAACTCCTTACGTGCAGGAATGTCATTGGCTGAGAGTAAAGCAACTTGCTTCGTTTGATTTTCTGCAATAGTGGTTGGGCGGTCTAAAGTATATAAATGATATTCGAGTAAAGACTCTTCGGCCATCGGTGCTGCTGTAGCATCTTCCAGCATCGCAGATTTACGGACCATCATCGTCATTGGGCGTACAGAATCTTGCACGCGGTTAACATCACCTGCTACTAATTGTAGCTTTGCATTTTGATAACTAGCACCGCTGGTGTTAGTTAAAGTAACCCAAACTGACAAGTCGATACTATCTTCCTTAGGACTTAATTCTGCAACGTAATCGGCTTTCCAGCCTAATCCACCTGTTAAATAACTTAATTCAACCGTTTGCTCAGAGGCCACTTTGTTGCTTAATTGAGTCACTAAAGTAGGACGATCACGCAGATTTGCAGGTACATCGTTATAAACAATTCGGCTGTTTTGTGTGGATAACTGGCCGGCTTCAATACGATTGCCCACTTTAAGGACCACACCATTGTTAGCTGATAGTACAGTGGCTTCCTCAGTAGTTTCTATGCCTGTTACAGGATTAGTTTTGATAATGCCGACAGTTTTACCCACATATTTTTCTAATAATTTTGCAGGTGTCAGTAAATCAAAATCAAAGTTTTGTTCCTGTAGTACTAGGCTGCCGGGGTTACTGATACTTCTTAGTAATGCAGTTTCAGGTCTGATTTGAGCACTTACATCACGAATTGCTAATCTATTTACGCCTGTTTTTAGTACAATTTTGCGCTGATCTTTGACTAATGCTAAATCACCATTGTAGATGGTGACTGCAACAGCTTGCTGGTCTTGAAAGGTACTAAGTGTTTCTGCATTGCTCTCCGTTAGCACATTTGCAGATGTCGCACTTGCAGCAATTGAGATATCCCCCAACGATAAAGTAAATAGTGAGAAAACAGAAACTGTAGCAAGTAGTATTTTTTTTAGTTTGAACATCTGAATCTCCAAAGTAAAGCATTTTAACTTGATTAAGTTCAAGCGTAACTTCTGAAAAGTAGGCCTAACTTTTGAAATATTAGCAACGATTGGCTTTGTTGTGCGTTGACTCATGATTTTTATATAAGTGTTTTTGTATTAGTATTTATATAACGGCTATGCTCTCATTTTCTAACATTTCTACTAATCTAATCAGCGGCAAGCCAATCAATGCGTTTGGATCATCACCTTGCATGCTCGCAATAATCGCAATGCCTAGACCTTCAGATTTTGCGCTTCCTGCGCAGTTGTAAGGTTGTTCTTTGAGCAAGTAATTCTCAATTTGAGTATCAGTTAAATTGCGAAATTTAACTATAAATGGTACAACTTCTGCCTGCATAGTTCTTGTTTGGGCATTATATAAACATAGCGCACTATAAAATACCACGTTGCGACCACGCATCATCTTTAATTGCTTTACTGCATTTTCATGTGTGCCAGGCTTACCAATTTGCAAGCTATCTAATGTGGCTATTTGGTCACAACCAATAATGAGGCTATTAGGGTTACTCTCTGCGATTTTTATGGCTTTAGCTTTTGCTAAGCGCAGCGAAGTTTGTTCTGGCAGTTCACCGTGCCATGCAGTTTCATCTATATCAGGTGAAGCCACTGTGAAGGGTAGTTGTAGGCGTTGCAAAAGTTCACTTCTATACGATGAGCTAGAGGCGAGTATGAGTTTAGGGGTTGTCATGACTGTGATACTTTAATGGTCAAATAAAAATTAAAAAGCCGATACATCGTATCGGCTTTTTAACATCCAATTACTCATCAGGCTGTATTTCAAGTAATGACTCATCTGGAGTGACGGTGTCGCCTTTGTTGACATGAATGGCCACTACTATCCCAGTTTTAGCGGCTTGAATTTCATTCTCCATTTTCATCGCCTCAATCACTAGCACACCATCGCCTGCTTTAACTTTATCGCCCACTTTAACTTTAACAGCTACAATTGTGCCAGGCATTGCGGTTGTCACGCAACCAGCATGTGATGGACGGGGGCGACCACTAATGGTCGTAGTAGCTTTCTTTTTATTACCCGTGCTTTTGCCACCAGAAACTTCTACTTCACTTAAAGTTTCTACAATTACTTCTTCTGCCACGCCATCTACTGATACATAGAATGGACGCTGTTCTTCGCCTTCGTGACCAGATCCTGTAAGTTTAATATGGAATGTTTCGCCGTGTAATGTGAGTTTAAACTCGTTTGGCGCATAGCGTGCTGCGTTTGGGCTAGCTGCTTCTTTAGGCAGTAAGGGGTCCGCTTTTAAACTACCTGCGTTGCGTTCTTGCAAAAAAGTTTTTGCAATATCTGGAAACATAGCAAATGTTAAAACATCTTCTTCAGATTGCGCTAATCGGTCGGATTCAGCCACCAGCTTTACCATTTCTGGCTCTAGTAAATCAGCAGGACGACAAGTAATGACTTCAGCATCACCAATAGCAAGCTTTCTGATTTCCACACTGACTTCACTTGGTGATTTTCCATACTGACCCAAAAAGTAGTTTTTTACTTCGTTAGTCACTGATTTGTAGCGTGAGCCGGTCAATACATTAAGCACCGCTTGCGTACCCACAATTTGTGAGGTTGGCGTCACTAAAGGAGGGTAACCCAAGTCTTTACGTACTCTAGGTATCTCACTTAACACTTCATCCATACGGTCTAACGCACCTTGTTCTTTTAGTTGGTTAGACAAATTAGAAATCATACCGCCGGGTACTTGATTCACTAGTACACGTGTATCAACACCTGTATATTCACTCTCATATTGCCAGTATTTTTTACGGATATCGCGCAGATAAGCGCTGACCTCTTGGACTGCACCAATATCAAGCCCTGTGTCGTACTCAGTGCCTTGCAGCGCTGCAATCATACTCTCTGTAGTAGGGTGGCTTGCACCTTCAGAAAAGGCTGAATTGCAGGTATCAATGACCATTGCACCGTTTTCTACGCCACGTAATAAGTTCATACTAGCTAAGCCAGAAGTAGCATGACTGTGCAGATGAATCGGTAAATTAACTGCAACAATTAATGCCTTAACTAATTCAGATGTGGCTTGTGGCGTAAGTAAACTTGCCATGTCTTTAATAGCGATACTGTCGCAACCAAATGCTTCTAGTTCTTGGGCTAGAGATACAAAATGTGCAATGTCATGTACAGGGCTAGTGGTGTAACTTAGCGTACCTTCAGCATGTTTGCCCGCTTTTTGTACGGCCTCGATCGAGGTTTTAAGGTTACGCATATCGTTGAGCGCATCAAAAATTCGGAATACATCGACACCGTTATCGGCTGACTTTTGTACAAAAGCACGCACCACATCATCAGAATAATGGCGATAGCCCAATAAGTTTTGACCACGTAATAGCATTTGAATGCGGCTGTTGGGTAAAGCCTTGCGTAATTTGCTTAAACGCTCCCACGGATCTTCTTTTAAAAAGCGCACACAGGCATCAAATGTAGCACCGCCCCAAGCCTCTAATGACCAAAAGCCGATGCTATCGAGCTTGGAACAAATAGGTAGCATATCTTCTGTACGTAAGCGTGTTGCGATCATGCATTGGTGCCCATCGCGTAAAACAAGTTCTGTAACATGGATTTTTTTAGACGTCATATTTAATTTACTTTTTAAGTTAATTTGTCAGTGAGTTGTTAGCGGCATTTTATTAAATATTAATCAATTTAATATTAACTGAATTTTTGTGAAGTTTACAAGCCTTCATGAGCGGCAATTGCTGCGCCTATTGCTGCGGCTATCAGTTCTGGCGGTAGTACCGTCGCATAATTTGTAAGTTCAGGGTGAGCTTCTACAAAACTAGTATTAAATTCGGCATTTCTAAAATCAGCATGCTTTAAAATCTCTTGGTAATAAGGAATAGTCGTTTTAACACCGTAGACTTCCATATCATCCAAGGCACGGCGGCCACGCTCAATGACACTTTCCCAATCTAAAGCCCAAACCGTTAACTTGGCGCACATGGAGTCATAGTAAGGTGGAATTACGTAGCCTGAGTATATTGCAGCATCCATGCGCACACCTGGGCCGCCCGGCGCATAATAACGTGTGATTTTACCAAAACTAGGAAGAAAGTCGTTTTTCGGATCTTCTGCATTGATGCGGAACTCCATCGCATAGCCACGATAATGAATTTCAGATTGCTTATACTGTAAAGGCAAACCAAACGCCACGCGAATTTGCTCTTGTACAATATCTACTCCCGTTATCGTTTCGGTCACAGTATGTTCAACTTGCAAGCGGGTATTCATTTCCATGAAATAAAACGTATTTTCAGAGTTTAGTAAAAACTCTACAGTCCCTGCATTTTCATAACCTACTGCCTTAGCCGCCTTAACTGCTAAGCCACCAATATATTCACGTTGCGCTTTGGTTAGCTGTGGTGAGGGCGCAATTTCAATCAACTTTTGATTTCGGCGCTGTATTGAACAATCACGTTCAAATAAGTGAATCACATTACCTTGGCTATCTGCCAATACTTGTACTTCAATATGGCGAGGAGCGACTACACACTTTTCCAAAAACACTTCTGGCTTACCAAAAGCTTTGCTGGCTTCGCTAATAACGCGGTCATAATTGACAAGTAATTCTTTCTCAGAATTACATCGACGAATACCACGACCACCACCACCATTTGTGGCTTTCAACATCACTGGGTAGCCAATTTTAGCAGCTAATGAGACAGCTTCTTCCAAATTTTCAAGATTACCATCGCTTCCTGGTGTACATGGAATACCAGCGCTAGTCATGGCATTTCTTGCTTGAATTTTATCACCCATTTGACGAATCACTTTAGCATTCGGACCAATAAACTTGATGCCACGACGCTCGCAGATTTCTGCTAATTCTGGATTTTCAGATAAAAAGCCATAGCCTGGATGTAATGCATCACAGCCTGCTGCAACCGCAATATTAACGATATTATGTGCATTTAAATAACCACTAACAGGGTCAGCCCCAATATTAAATGATTCATCAGCTTTTTTAACGTGTAATGCATGACGATCTGCATCTGAGTAAATAGCAACAGATTTAATGCCCATTTCAGAGCATGCGCGCACAATGCGCACTGCAATTTCACCACGATTAGCGACTAATATTTTTTTAAACACGCGTACCCTTATTAGTATTAGATTAATTAACTTTAACTTAGGCGCATAACTTCATTAAGTTAAGGCTTATTTTGACATGCAAACCATTAGATTATATCATGCGAGGCAATGTGAAATAAACACACAATTTAGGCAAAAATTCAGGTGGGAAATTAAGTGACTTTACAAACGCCAACGCAAATCAACAACCTTGAATTTGCCAAAAAAAATCAAGAAATACATGGTATAATTGAAAGTTGTCAATTTTCACGCCTTGCAGATTTAATTGTTGCCAGCTCTACTAAAGTGGTTGAAACAGAAAAAAAAGTTGTGAATAAAATGATTTACCAATTAACTGGTAAGTTGCATGATGGGGTTGCAGGAGTTACTCAATGGGGTTTAGAGTTGGTGCTTAAAGGGCAATTAAACCTTAAGTGCCAGCGTTGCTTAAATGCAATGCCTTATGACGTGGATATTAATTCTCAATTTATTATATTGCCAAACCTGAAATCAGGTCCACAAGATCATGAATTTGATGGTGATACCTTTGATGAAGGCGAGATTGAAACAATACCTGCTGATGAACATATGCAGGTGCTGGATTTAATAGAAGATGAATTGTTACTAACTTTACCATTGGCACATATGCACACTGAAAAACAGCACGCTGCCGGGTTGTGTGTAGAGTTAAGTGCAATAAAGGAAGTTGGTAAACTCAATCCGTTTGATGTTTTGAAAGCGCTAAAAAAGTAATTTCAAAACATTTTTAAGTAAAATTTTTAATGATAAGTTTGTAGATAATATTTTAGGAGTAAATTATGGCTGTTCAACAAAATAAAAAATCACCATCTAAACGTGGCATGCACCGTTCACACGATTTCTTAGTTAATCCACCATTAGCTATAGAGCCAACAACTGGTGAAACACATTTACGTCATCACGTAAGCCCAACTGGCTATTACCGTGGTCGTAAAGTGTTACCAACTAAAGGCGAGTAAACTTTAACTCCATTTGTAGTTATGCTGTACTGTTAAGCTTTGTTGCTTCCTAATTACAATTAGCCAGCTATAATCGATTAACCAAGTTTAATTAACGCATTACAGCGAGATTTGTTATAACTCACATGGATATTACAGTCGCCATTGATGCAATGGGCGGTGATCATGGACCTCATGTTACCGTTCCAGCTGCCTTAGAAGCTTTAAAGCAAGATGACCAGTTAAACATTGTTTTAGTTGGCTTATACGACGTCATACAATCCGAATTAGCTGCGCATAAAGCCCTTTCACATCCTCGTTTGCATGTTCATCATGCAGCCGAAGTTGTCACAATGGATGAATCCCCACAAAGCGCATTAAAGAATAAAAAAGATTCATCAATGCGCGTGGCTATTAATCTTGTTAAAAGTGGTGAAGCAAATGCCTGCGTTAGTGCTGGCAATACTGGAGCGCTTATGGCTACCGCTCGTTTTGTGCTCAAAACCTTACCAGGTATTGATAGGCCAGCAATTGCTGGTACTTTACCTAGCCAAAAAGGCTTAACTTATATGTTAGACCTTGGTGCAAATGCTGATTGTACGCCTGAACAATTGCTGCAATTTGCGGTCATGGGCGCAATGTTGGTATCTGCGGTTGAGCATAAGCCTAATCCATCTGTTGGCCTGCTCAACATCGGCTCAGAGGATATTAAAGGCAATGAAGTTGTTAAAAGAGCGAGCGAACTTTTACGTGCTAGCCATCTTAACTTTTACGGTAACGTAGAAGGTAACGATATTTACAAAGGCACTACTGATGTTGTGGTGTGTGATGGCTTTGTCGGTAACGTGGCATTAAAAACCTCCGAAGGCTTAGCACAGATGATGGGGCGCTTTTTAACCGAAGAGTTCAAACGTAACTGGTTGACTAAATTAATGGCGCTGATTGCTTTGCCAGTGCTTAAACGCTTTAAAAAGCGCTTGGATCCACGCCGTTATAACGGAGCTAGCTTTTTGGGTCTACGTGGCATTGTGGTTAAAAGTCACGGTGGTGCTGATAGTTTCTCGTTTTTACACGCTATACACACTGCGATTGAAGAATCTCGTAATGGTGTGTTGCGCCGTATTACAGAACAACTTGAAATTGAACACATCAAACCTAGTAGCCGAGTTAATAGCCATACAGAACAACTGGATAACAGCGCTATTATTCAATCTACCACTCAGGACGCACTATGATTTATTCCCGTATAGCAGGCACAGGTAGCTACCTACCTGAAAAACTGCTGACGAATGCAGACCTTGAAAAAATGGTCGATACCACAGAAGATTGGATTTTTGCGCGCACAGGCATTCGTGAACGCCATATCGTGGCCGATAATGAAAAAACCAGTGATCTAGCCTACCATGCAGCAACTAATGCAATTGCAGCTGCAGGCATTAATGCACAAGATATTGATTTGATTGTTGTAGCAACTTCGACTCCCGACGATATTTTCCCTAGTACAGCATGTACGTTGCAGGCTAAATTAGGCATTGCTGGTTGTCCTGCATTTGATATTCAAGCGGTATGTAGTGGTTTTGTGTATGCGCTCTCTACTGCAGATAACTTTATTAAAGCTGGTGCTGCTAAATGTGCATTGGTCATAGGGGCTGAGACTTTTTCGCGCATCACTGATTGGACTGATCGTAGTAACTGTATTTTATGGGGTGATGGTGCTGGTGCAGTCATTTTGCTAGCAAGTGAAGAAGCTGGAATTATCTCTACCCATTTACATGCAGATGGCAATTACGTAAAAATGCTGCATGTGCCACGTAAGTCTGCAGAACACTCAAAAGAAACTATTCTAATGGAAGGCAATGCTGTCTTTAAAATGGCAGTCAATACCTTAGATAGCATTGTAGATGAAACTCTTAATGCCAACGGTATGCAAAAGTCTGACATAAATTGGTTGGTGCCACATCAGGCGAATATTCGTATCATACAAGCTACTGCTAAAAAGCTAGATATGAGTATGGATAAAGTCGTGACAACCGTAGAAAAACATGGCAATACTTCAGCAGCATCAATCCCATTGGCATTAGATGTCGCAGTTAGGGATGGCCGTATTAAACGTGGCGAGATTATCCTGATGGAGGCATTTGGTGGTGGCTTCACATGGGGTTCTGCTTTGATTAAATATTAGAAAAATCAATTAATTAAAATTTAAAATTAAAGTAAATTAGTAGATATAATATGAGTAAATTTGCATTTATTTTTCCTGGTCAAGGCTCTCAATCAGTGGGAATGATGGCTGGCTTTGGTGGTGAGAGTAATAGCAGCAAAATTGTTATCGATACCTTTAAAGAAGCCTCAGATATTTTGGGTGTTGATTTGTGGCAAATGGCCACAGAGCCAAATGAGCTTTTGAATCAAACGATTCATACACAACCTATCATGCTGACGGCTGGTATTTCCATTTGGCGTGCATGGTCTGCAGTAAATAATCTACAGCCTACCATCATGGCTGGTCATAGCTTGGGTGAATACACCGCGTTGGTCGCTGCTGAAGCATTATCATTCGCTGATGCATTACCATTGGTGCAGTATCGTGCACAGGTGATGCAAGGCGCAGTTGCTGAGGGTGTAGGTGCTATGGCAGCGATATTAGGTTTAGAGGATGCCACTGTGATTGCGGTCTGTGCGGAAGCTGCTCAGGGTGAAGTGTTAGAAGCGGTTAATTTAAACTCACCTGGTCAAGTGGTGATTGCTGGGCATAAATCAGCAGTTGAACGTGGTATGGCGCTTGCAAAAGAAAAGGGCGCAAAACGTGCACTTGCCTTGCCAGTGAGTGTGCCATCGCATTGTGCGTTAATGAAACCATCCGCGGATAAATTGCGTGAATATCTGACAACAGTGCATATTGCTACGCCAAAGATACCCGTATTACACAATGCCGATGTTGTGGCATATACAGAAGCCGCAAAAATTAAAGATGCGTTAGTGCGTCAACTCTATAACCCAGTACGTTGGGTTGAAACAATCCAGGCAATAGCTGCTCTTGGCGTTAATAATACAGCAGAGTGTGGTCCAGGCAAGGTATTAACAGGCTTAACTAAACGTATTGTAAGCGAGTTGCAGTGTATCGCTTTAGTGAATAACGAAGCGCTAACTACTGTTTTTTAATTTAAAATAATGCATGTTCAAGCTACAACACACTTAAAGAAATCGTTGGAGAAAGCTATGAGTAATAATTCATTATCAGGTCAGATAGCTTTAGTAACAGGCGCTAGTCGTGGTATAGGTGCAGCAGTAGCTAACGAATTAGGAGAGCAAGGTGCTACCGTGATTGGTACAGCAACTTCAGTGGCTGGTGCAGATAAAATCAGCGAAACATTAAAAGCCGCTGGTATTAAAGGCTTAGGCCTGATATTAGACGTCACTGATATCGCGCAAGTTGAAAGCGCACTCAAATCGATTGCTAAGCAATTTGGTGATGTGGCAATTTTGGTCAACAACGCAGGCATTACTCGCGATACTTTACTTATGCGGATGAAAGATGATGATTGGGATGCCGTTATTTCAACTAACTTAACTTCAATTTATCGCATGAGCCAAGCAGTTTTACGCCCGATGATGAAGGCACGTACAGGGCGTATTATCAGTATTTCATCTGTAGTTGGTCATATGGGTAACGCTGGTCAAACCAACTATGCTGCAGCCAAAGCAGGCATGTCTGGCTTTACTAAATCTTTGGCATCAGAGGTAGGAAGCCGCGGTATTACGGTTAATTGTGTCGCACCAGGCTTCATTGATACTGATATGACAGCAGAACTGCCTGAAACAGTTAAAACAAAAATGTTGGAGCGCATTCCAGCAGGTAGATTAGGTAATGTACAAGAAATAGCGGCAACTGTTGCGTTTTTGGCCTCACAGAATGCTGCTTATATTACCGGTGAAACCATTCATGTGAATGGTGGCATGTATATGGCTTAACCATATAAAATATAGTTAAAAAATAAAAAAATCCTTATTGATTCAGATAATCAGGGTTTTTTATTAGAGTTACTTCTGCAATGAAAGTAACTGGTATTCGTTATAAAAACCTTCTTTGTGCAGCCTAGCTTGCAATTCAAGGGGCAGGCTTTTTAGCTGGCGCGGCCTCAGCGCAACAAAGGCTGGTGATTGGTTTAGCCGCTGTGCTAACTTGGTTGGATTTTCTGCATTTTCAGCTTTACCGTTGGTATAAAATGAGGAGGAGTATGGGCGACCACCCAAAAATACCAATCCCTCATTCTCCGTATTAAGCGCTTCATAATGTTTAACAAGTGACTTTGTATTTTTCCAGTTGTCAGTTAAATCTTGTCTGATTAAATATACGCTAAATCCTAAAGTCGTAATGAATAGCCCTAGTAAAACGATAGTATTCGTGCGCTGCAATCTATTATCAACAACAAGCCACCCCGCTAAATACATCGCTAATGCTGGAACTCCAGGTAATACATAAGTCCATAATACATTGCCTGAAACTGTAAAAAATAGACAGGGCATAAAGCCCCATAGTAAGCAATAAAAGTTCCAGTTTTGGCTTGGTCTGATTGTTAAATTATGACTTTCTTTAGCAACTAATAACGTTGTTTTCTTACGCCCCAAGCCAAATATTGGCAACATGACTAGCCAAGTGATGCAAGCTTGCACAGCAAATAACCAAATACTGCCACGTGCAAAAGCGTGTGCATTACCGTAAAGATCACCAGTCCAGCCCGCAACAGTGAAGCGCTTCCAATGCTCGCCTACAATAAAGTAATCAAGAAAGCCTGGCGTTTTTAACTCTGCCATCAAGTACCAAGGCACTGTTAACACTATCATTAAAAGTATGCCAGATAGCCATGGGAGTCTTTTCCAAACAAAATTGACGTTACGTGTTGCTACGGTCCATATCACTATAGGTAGGCCAGCCAGAACAAGTATAATCGGCCCCTTGCATAGTAAGCCTACGCTCAAGCCAACAAATATTAACCAGCACTCACGTTTACGCTGAGTATCATCACCATATAAGCCAAGCCAAAATCCACGCATTACCAGCACATAACCAAGGCTTAGTGTCATATCCATGATCACAGCGCCTGATGAGACGTAAAACAATGGTGCAATCCAAATTAATGCGGATGCAAGCAATGCCTCGCGCTGTGAGTGTTGCTTTAACCAGCTCCAGACTAACCATGAAATGAGAAGTGCGGTGAGAAAGTGCGGTAATCTTGCTGCAAACTCATTGACACCAAATACATGGTAGCTAGCAGCGGTAAGCCATGTAGACATCGGTGGTTTGCCCCAAAATGGCACGTTGTAATCAAACCAGGGAGTTATCCAATCATTGAGCTCCAACATCTTGCGCGCAATTTCTGCATAACGCGCCTCAGTGGTGTCATTAACTGGGTATAAACCTAAAGTCATTAATCGCACTAATATGGCAATAACCAGCATCGAACGTAATAGCACAGTGGAGTCTGTTTTTTTAAAAAAATGCATTCCTTAAACTCTGCTTGCTGTTTTGCTGCGTTCGAGCTGAATGGGTTCAGAAGATAATTTTGCTGGACTGTATTCTTCCAGCAAGTAAAGTGGGCGCTGTTTACTTTCTATAAATAAACGTCCAAGATATTCTCCTAAAATACCTGTAGCCATTAGTTGCAAGCCACCGAGTATTAAGATGGTGACAATTAAAGTCGGAAAGCCATGTACAGGATCACCAAAAATTAATGTTTTAATAAAGAATACGAGCCCATAGATAAAAGCGCCCGCAGCACTTATAAAACCAGCATAGGTAGCGATTTTTAGTGGGACAACAGAGAAACCAGTAATGCCTTCTAAAGCGAAATTCCATAGCTTCAGATAATGCCATTTTGTGTTGCCCGCAGCACGCGGCTGCCTGTCATACTCCACTGTAACTTGCTTATAGCCTACCCAAGCAAATAAACCTTTCATAAAACGATTGGTTTCTGGAAGTTGATTAAGCGCATCTACAGCCCGGCGACTGATTAACCTAAAGTCTCCTACATCCGCAGGGATTTCAACATCGGATAGTTGATTGATGACACGATAAAACGCATGTGCCGTCGCTTTTTTAAACCAAGTTTCTCCCTCGCGTGTGCGGCGACGCATATTGACCATATCCACACCATCTTGCTGCCAAACGGTCATCATTTCTGGAATTAACTCCGGTGGATCTTGTAAATCGGCATCAATCACCACGACAGCTTGGCCACGCGCAAGCTTAAGCCCAGCGCTGACTGCTGCTTCTTTACCAAAGTTACGGGTTAACTTGGCAAGACTGATTGTAGAATGGGTGGCTTGTAACAACTTTATGATATCAACGGTTTTATCACTACTGCCATCGTCGATATAAAGCACTTCCCAGTTGCTGGTAATCTGAGATAAAGCATCTACAAGACGCCTGTGGAAAATGGGTAATACTTCCTCTTCATTAAAAGCCGGGACAATCACAGTGAGGATTGGTGCTACTTGGTCATCATTCAGATTGTTGGCTGTAGCTTGCATTATGCAAAAGTCCAATGTTGGTTTAAGTGGTAGGTCACAATTAGCACGATGATAGTCGCAATAATCTGTGCTGCGAAGTAGTAAAGATTGAAATAGTGCGTCATTAACCACATGAGTAAACTATTTAATCCAGCACCCAGTGTAGCAATTGTTAAAAATCGAGGTAAGGTTTTGTAATTTGAAGTTGGATTGCTAGAAATTTGGCTAGCAAATGTAAACTTTCGATTGCCGATGTATGCAACCATTGCTCCACATATTGCACCAAACCCACTAGCAATCCAAGGCTTAACGCCTAAAACTTCGACCAGAAGCAGTAAAAGCAAATAATGAAATATTGTGGCGATTGCCCCAGTCATGCCATAGCGAATGAACATTAAAACAAAACCATATAAATCATTAAGTCAATCTTATTAAAAATAAGTTAAGTATATAAAACTGATCCGCTAACTAAATAACATCATCACTATGCGGCACTTTAACTCTAACATTGTAATAGTGATAATGAATGTAATGGGAGCATCACTAAAAACTCCTATCTATTTTTAACCAGTATGTGAACCAATCTCACTAATCATGTTGAACATTGCTTAATTTTACTAAAAACTTGCCTATTCTGTAGTGACTGAATCATTGTGTGAACAGATTATTTTATTTAATTAAAATCTTTTTTATCAGCATTTTTTGTATTCTTGCAGAGTTTTGTTAGAATACTGCCTAGCTGATAAGCTAATTTTTTATTAAAGGGGTATTTAGATGTCTGACATCGAACAACGCGTTAAAAAAATCGTTATTGAACAATTAGGTGCAAATGAGGCAGATGTTAAAAATGCATCATCATTTGTAGATGATTTAGGTGCCGATTCATTAGATACAGTAGAGTTGGTCATGGCTTTAGAAGAAGAGTTTGACTGTGAAATTCCAGATGATGAAGCAGAAAAAATCACTACCGTACAACAAGCGATTGACTACGTCAGCGCTAATCTCAAGTAATTCCGATATTAACTAGCTCTTTATTTTATGATAAAGAGCTAGTTTTCTTATTTTCAATCTTAAATTTAATTTGTTTAAGACTAAATTCTAGGTATTTACCACAAAATACTCACTAATTAAGAATCTAAATATGTCAAAACGTAGAGTGGTCGTTACAGGCTTAGGTGTTGTTTCTCCAGTAGGTATTGGTGCCGATATTGCATGGGCTAATATTATTGATGGCAAATCTGGCATTACCAAAATAACTAAATTTGATGCAAGCACCTTTAACTCGCAAATTGCAGGCGAAGTCAAAGATTTTGACGTATTGCAATATATGCCTGCTAAGGAAGCGCGTCGTATGGATACTTTCATACAGTTTGGCTTAGCCGCAGGTTTAGAAGCATTTAAAGATTCTGGCATTGTAGTGACGGATGAAAATGCTGAGCGTATTGGTGTATCTATTGGCTCTGGCATTGGTGGAATAAAGTCTATTGAAGATACTAGTGATGTTTTTGATGAAGGTGGCGCACGTAAAATATCGCCATTCTTCATTCCTGGCACTATTATCAATATGATTTCAGGTAACTTATCTATTATGTTGGGCTTAAAAGGTCCAAATATCGCTATTGTAACGGCTTGTACTTCAGGAACCCACTCAATAGGAGATGCTGCACGCATGATTGAGTACGGTGATGCTGATGTGATGGTGGCAGGTGGTGCTGAAGCCGCAATTAGCGAGCTTTCAGTTGGTGGCTTTGCAGCAGCGCGCGCGCTATCAAACCGCAACCATGATCCAGTAACGGCAAGTCGTCCATGGGATAAAGACCGCGATGGCTTTGTAATAGGTGAGGGTGCGGGTGTATTGGTATTGGAAGAATACGAAACTGCAAAAAAACGTGGCGCGCGGATTTACTGTGAGCTTGTTGGTTATGGTATGAGTGCTGATGCTTATCACATGACATCGCCGAGTATGGATGGGCCGCGTCGCTCTGTGGTCAATGCCCTTAAAAATGCAGGTGTAAATCCTGATCAAGTACAGTTTGTTAATGCACATGGCACTTCTACACTATTGGGTGATGCAAATGAAACCAATGCGATTAAAGCTGCATTTGGAGATCATGCATACAAGATAGTAGTGAATTCAACTAAATCGATGACAGGGCACTTGTTAGGCGGCGCAGGTGGCTTAGAATCGGTATTTACCGTGTTATCTATTTATAACCAAATTTCACCACCTACGATTAACATTTTTAATCAAGATCCCGATTGTGATTTAGATTATTGTGCTAATACCGCACGGGATATGAGAATTGATATCGCATTAAAAAATAACTTTGGCTTTGGTGGTACTAACGGTAGTTTGGTTTTTAAAAAAATATAAGTTTTTTATAAAAATTTAATTATAGTGATGATTTAAGTTTCAGCGTTGTTTAAATAGTGGGATTTAAATTATAGCCATGACAGTTTTGAATGATTATCTTGTAAACGGCCAACGTCAATTAATTTCTCCACTAGACCGTGGCTTTTCTTACGGGGATGGCGTATTTCGTACATTTGCTATTTGTTTGGGACATGATAAATTAGCCCACATTTGGTCTATTAACTATCAAAAACTAGTGGCTGATTGTAATGTGCTAGGCATTGTTTGCCCTAGTGCCACCATTTTATTTGATGACATCAGTCAATTGCTTGCAGTTGATGAGCTTTCGGTGATTAAAATTATCATTACACGTGGTGAAGGCGCTCGTGGCTACACGCCACCAGCGGTTGCCGTGCCAAATCGTGTGGTTATTAAATCTGCCATGCCTAGTTTTCCATCACAAAATCTTACTGAAGGCGTTACATTAAGAGTGTGTGATATCTTCTTGCCTTATCAGTCTAAATTGGCTGGCATAAAGCATCTTAATAAGCTAGAAAACGTGCTGGCAAGGATGGAGTTGCAAAATAGCCAAATCGCTGATGGAATACTATTGGATGCCAATGGATATGTGATTGAATGTACCTCTAGTAATATATTTATTAGGATTGCAAACACTTTAATTACCCCAGACTTAAGCCATTGCGGGGTGGCTGGCGTGACTCGGCAGCGTATTATAGCCTTGTCACCTAGCTTGAACTTGGCTATTAAAGTGCAAAAAATTATGTTGGATGAACTGATGCAGGCAGATGAAGTACTTATTTGCAATAGTTTAATTGGTGTCTGGCAAGTGACTAAATTACAAAACAAAACTTGGAAAATGCAAAATACAGCTAGTCAATTAAAGACACTCTTAGAAGCATAATGCGTTTGATTAAAAAAATACTATGGTTAATACTGCTTGCAACAGCATTTTTTGTTTTAGCCCTCACTTACTATGCCCGTACATCCCTGAAGTTACAGCCAGATAGCCAAGATATTGAGGTCGCGCCTAAAAGCAGCTTAAAAAGTGTTGCCGATCAACTCGTTAAACAAGGCGTACTCAATGAGCCTTGGCGTTTTATTATATTGGCTCGTGTGCTAAAAAAAGCATCTTATTTGCAAGCTGGCAACTACACCTTAAATAAAAATATAACCCCTTACCAGCTATTGCTATCACTTAACCATGGTAAAACCGTACAAGGTGGCATTACGTTTATTGAAGGGCATACATTTTCACAAATGCGTGAACGTCTAAATAAAAATGAGGCGATTAAGCACACTATTAATCAGTTATCTGATAAAGAATTCTTGGCGCTTATTGGCACAACAGAAACGCATCCAGAGGGTTTGTTTTTCCCTGATACTTATTATTTTGGCCGTAATACCGAAGATATCGTGATACTTAAAAAAGCCTATTTTGCTATGCAGAGCAAACTGGCTAAGGCTTGGCATGAAAGAGATAGTAAGGGTGTTAATGGCGCGTCTTCTTTACCCTACAAGAACAGTTACGAGGCGTTGATTATGGCCTCGATTATTGAAAAAGAAACCGGTAATGCCAGCGAGCGCACACAAATTGCGGGCGTATTTTTAAACCGTTTAAGGTTTGGCATGCGTTTACAAACTGACCCAACTGTGATTTATGGCTTGGGGGATCATTTTGATGGCAATTTACGTCGCAATGATTTAGTAAGAGATACTGTTTACAATACCTATACACGCGCAGGGCTGCCACCAACCCCAATTGCTATGCCAAGTTTGGCTTCTATTGAAGCTGCATTGCATCCAGCTTCAACAAACGCTTTATACTTTGTTGGAAAAGGGGATGGTAGCCACGCGTTTTCGGCTACATTGGTTGAGCATAATCGCGCTGTTGTTAAATATCAATTAAAAAAATAGTAAACACTAATGAAAACGGGCAAATTTATCACACTAGAAGGCATGGATGGTGCTGGCAAAAGCACACATATACTTACCATCGTCGCGATGCTAAAAGCGCGTGGGGTTGAGGTGGTTTCGACGCGCGAACCAGGCGGTACTCAGTTAGGCGAAAAGCTGCGAGCGTTATTGTTGCATGAGCCTATGCACCCTGAAACTGAAACTTTACTCATGTTTGCAGCACGCCGAGAGCATATTGCTATAGTTATAGCACCAGCATTAGCAAGAGGAGCATACGTTTTATCAGATCGTTTTACCGATGCGACTTACGCATACCAATGTGGTGGTCGTGGTGTTGATATGTATAAAATTGAATTACTAGAACAATGGGTACAAGGCTCTGGCGTTAATGCACTGCAACCTGATGTGACTTTGCTATTTGATGTACCCGTTGAGGTGAGTGTGCAACGTTTGTCTGACGCCCGTACGCCAGATAAATTTGAGCGTGAAAATGCTGAATTTTTTCACCAGTTACGTTCAACATACTTAACCAGAGCTGCTAATGATCCAGCAAGATTTAGAGTCGTTGATGCTAACCAATCTCTTGAAAGAGTAAAGAAGTTAGTTGAAGAAATTATTGCGACTCTATAATTTTATAGTAATTTATAATGAATTCATCTAATAGTTTATATCCTTGGCAGCAACCTACATGGCAACGAATACGGACCATGCGTTCAAAACTACCTCATGCACTGCTAATAAGTGGCAAAGCTGGCATTGGTAAACTTGAATTTGCACAAAACTTAGCTAAATCGCTATTATGCATCCATCTGGAATCTGCTGGAGCAGCTTGTAATCTATGCTCAAATTGCACTTGGTTTAATGAGGGTACACACCCTGATTTTCGTTTAATTAACCCAGATCAGGATACTGATAACGTAACTGACGAAGCTCCATCAACAAAAAAAACGGCAAAAAAAAGTGTTGTGATTAAAATTGAGCAAATCCGTGAGCTCAATCAGTTTTTAGCACTTTCAAATCATCAGCATAATGGTTTGCGCATCGTATTAATGTGCCCTGCAGAAGCGTTAAATCTAGCATCTGCAAATGCACTACTCAAGATGTTGGAGGAGCCGCCACAAAGTACCATATTTTTGCTAGTAAGCCATCAACCTCAGCGTTTATTACCTACGATTATTAGTCGCTGCCAAGTGGTTGATATGCCAATGCCTAGTGAGAGTGAGGCAGTAGATTGGCTTAAAAATCAAGGCGTTAAACACGCAACTTCACAACTTAGCTACGCTGGCGGATCGCCCCTATTAGCGCTTAAACAAGCGGAAGAGGGCGCATGGATAAGCTTAGCCCAAAGTCTATCAGCTGGAGTAAAATTAAATCCATTTACATCAGCACCTCTCTTTTTAGGTGCTAGCTTATCTGCAAGTATGGACTTTGCGTTAACAGCATTACAAAAATGGTGCTGTGATTTACTGAGTTATAAACTCTCTGAACAAGTACGTTACCACGTTGAATATACAAGCGCTTTGCAAGCTTTAAGCAAAAGCGTAAACTTGAACTTGTTATTGGATTTCAATACTGAGTTGATTTATGCAAAAAAAATGGCAAATCACCCATTAAATAACGAGTTACAGCTGGAAAATATTTTACTTCGGTATACACAATTGTTTGATATTAAGCGTTAAATTCACTTTAAATAAGGTTAACCATGAGTTTAGATACAAATACTGAACAAGGTAAAACTACTAATAAGCCTGGTGTACTATCGTTAGCAATTAAAGAAAAAGCCGCACTTTACGGGGCTTACATGCCTTTTATTAAAGGTGGTGGTTTGTTTATACCAACCAGTAAGCCTTTTAAAGTAGGCGAAGAAGTATTTATGTTGCTAAGTTTGGTGGATGACCCTGTTAAGCTTAAAGTGGTTGGTAATGTAGTGTGGGTGATGCATGTCGCTCAAAATAATCGACCACAAGGCATTGGCGTACAGTTTAACGAAAAAGATGGCGGCATTGAAGTTAAGAACAAAATTGAAGCTATTCTTGCGGGTACACTTAAATCGACTCGACCAACGCACACTATGTAAGTTTTGGCGGTCATAAGATTGCTGCATATAATCACTCGATACAGAAAATGTTAATAGACTCTCACTGCCATCTTAATTTTGCTGAATTTTCAGATAATATCCCAGTGCTTAGACAAGCAATGGCTGATAATCAGGTCACTCACGCACTCTGTGTTTCAGTTACCTTAGAGAAGTTTCCACAAGTACTGGCTATTGCAGAAGCCTATGATAACTTTTATGCCTCTGTGGGTGTGCATCCTGATTATGAAAAAAAATCATCGGATAATGAAAACGCGGACGTTATTTTAGAAGAGCCAACAGTTGAACGTTTAGTAGTATTAGCTAACAACCCTAAAATTATCGCCATAGGTGAAACTGGCTTAGATTATTTTAGGCTAACTGGCGATCTAGAGTGGCAACGTGAACGTTTCCGTACACATATTCGAGCAGCTATTAAAACGGGTAAGCCATTGATTATTCACACAAGAAACGCTTCAGCAGATACCATCAAGATTATGCGTGAAGAAAATGCACAGATGGTTGGTGGCGTTATGCATTGCTTTACTGAAAGCTTAGCGGTGGCTAAACAGGCGATTGAATTGGGTTTTTACATTTCATTTTCTGGCATTGTGACTTTCAAAAATGCACTTGATTTAAAAGAGGTGGCTAAAAAAATCCCGTTGAATAAAATGCTGATCGAAACGGACTCACCTTATCTATCGCCAATTCCTTTTCGAGGTAAAACTAACCAGCCTGCCTATGTTAAACATGTGGCTGAAGAAATCGCCAAACTCCGTGATATTCATCTAGAAGAAGTAGGGCGCGCAACGACGGAAAACTTTTTCAATTGTTTTAAACATGCTAAACATCTTAATTAAGACTGACATAAAGGCCCCAGAATGCAAATAACCATGCTTGGCGTTGGCTCTAGTGCAGGTACCCCGGCAGTCGGTTGCACATGCAGCACTTGCATATCTACTAACTCACGTAATAAAAGAACGCGTTGCTCTAGCATCATCACCTTAGATAGTGGCGAAGTCATTCTGATTGATACAGGCCCTGATTTACGTATTCAAGCGTTAAGAGAAGAGCTCACACGCGTGGATGCCGTACTTTACACCCACAGTCACGCTGACCACTTACATGGCATTGATGATTTACGAGCATTTTGCCAGTTACAGCGCAAACAGATACCATTGTATGCCAAGCAAGATGTAGTCGAGCATATCACCAGTAAATTTGGCTATACATTGCGTGAGCCATGCGACTTTTGGGATTTACCAGTATTAAGCATTAACGCGATTAGCAGTTCTTTTAATTTGTTTGGTAAGCTCGTTACACCTATCCCAGTTAAACATGGCCGTAGTGATATTTTTGGCTACCGCATTGGTAATATTGCTTATTTAACCGACGTATCTGAAATTCCAGAAGCTTCATTTGAGTTATTGCAAGACTTAGATATTCTGCTGTTAGATTGCTTGCGCCATCAACCACACCCAACCCACGTTAATTTAGAACAAAGTATGCAGTATGCTAATCGAATAAAAGCTAAAAACACTTTTATGATCCACATGACTCACGAACTTGAGTTTGATGCGTTAAGCCAGATATTGGTTCATCATCAAACAGGCAGTCAACAAAATGCAGCGATTCACGTTGGGTATGATGGGCTTAGGTTAGACTCACCAGCGGCGTAAAGTAACATAGCTCTAAAAAAACTAAGGAGTAATTTCTTGTAAATAGCTTAAAATAATGCTTTTGAAATGATCTATCAGACAATATTTAGCAGGCACTATTAAGGACACCAAATGCAAAAACCATTTAATAAATTAGCCACCGTTATCATGCTAGCTTGCCTATCATTAGGCAGCTTAAGCGCAGTTGCAGGGCCTAAAACCTACACAGAAGATGAGTTTTTAAACAGCTTTAGTGGTAAATCAAAAAAAATAATTGTCGAGAAATTAGGTGCGCCAGCAAGAAAAGAGCTTTCTGTGAAGCCAACTAACGCAGAAAATGTAGTCGGCCAAAAAGAAGACAGTAAATCTAAGCGCGTTAATATTGAAATGTGGTATTACAAAAACTTAGTGAAGTACGACCCAAAAAGAACTTACAAAGAGACTGAGGTCACTTTAATGAATGATCGCGTAATGAATATTGCTTTTTTTAATAATAAATAAACAAAGCACAATAAGTTGAAAATTAAAAAAGCCGAGCTAATTACTCTGCTTTTTTACAAGCTTAATCACCAATTCATGCTAGGTGCACGTAGTCAAGCTTTCCTCACCGAGTTATAGCGGGAAAAGCAGGTATACCTAGAGCTTAAGGGTCACGATAACTTCACAAATCATGCCATAACTAAGTTTTGCATATAGGCACCTTAAAGCGGTGTCTTTTTGTCACACAATAACTTCGCATAATGTATATTATGTAAAATAATACGTTAAGTTACTTACCTCATGATTTTATTAAGTAAGATATTGGTAATCACCTGCTTTAATAATTGCCAAAAATTGTTCAGCATTAAGACTATCGGTACCAATCAAAACGCCATCCAAGCCTTTGGTATTGAATATCTGGGCGGCATTTTCAGGGTTCACACTCCCGCCATAGAGTATGATCAAAGACTGAGCTAATTGTTCTCCAAACATTTGTCCTACGCGATATCGGATAAAGTTTTGTTCTCCTTGAAGTTGCTGCGGAGTTGCTTGTTGCCCATTCGTGCCTATAGCCCATATTGGCTCGTACGCGATTATTAGGCGATAAATGCTCTCGCCAGAAACACCGTCCAAACCTTGCATCAGTTGATGATCAAGGATAGTTTCGGTTTGTTTGTTTTCGCGCTGGCTCAAGGTTTCACCAATGCAGAGCACGATTTGAAGGCCAGCATCTAGTGCTGCCCTGACTTTTTTGTTGATAAATTGGTCGGTTTCATCGAGCATTTGCCGTCGCTCACTATGCCCCAGAATGACGAATTTACAACCCATATCCAATAACATCATTGGGCTCACCTCACCAGTAAATGCACCCTCAATTTCTGGATATAGGTTCTGAGCGCCCAAGGTAACTGAAGATGATTGCAGAATCGGCGCAACTACTCCCAAATAGGGAAATGGAGGGAAAATAGCTGTCACTACATTGCTTTTCCAAGTATTTTTAATTTGAGTTATTCCATCAACAACGGCACTGGCCAAATTGATAGCTTTAAGTTGGTTGCCATGCATTTTCCAGTTACCAAAAACGAATTTCGGACGTGCACCGGATGTGAAGGGATTACTATAGCCAGCAGCAGAAGCTCCTAAACTCGATACGAGCATAGCTGCTTCATCCATCATCATGTCATTTGTGAAAGTACCTTTACGAGCAGCCTGATTACCTGCTGCTCTCATTAAAAGTGTCTGTTGAGATGCGGCAATATTGAGCTCATTACCAGCCCAAATCTCAAGGGCTGGGGTTTGAATTGCGCGTGCAAATGAAAATGACAAGGGCCAAGGCAAGCAGGACTTGAACCTAATATTCATTGCATTGAGTCGGGATGAGGCTAAGTTCCCTGATTGCCCACCCGATAAGAAGGCAATTGCGGGAACACCTTTGGGAAC
Organism: Methylophilaceae bacterium; assembly: GCA_014378915.1. GTDB lineage: Bacteria > Pseudomonadota > Gammaproteobacteria > Burkholderiales > Methylophilaceae > JACMMS01. Next base: position 14,488 of record JACMMS010000069.1, on the reverse strand, counting down.
CGTTTGCAATAGACACTCCACTGTTGCATCAGCAATTTCTTCTAAAGTTGCCTGATTTAAACAACTTGCTCCTGGCAGCACCATGCTTGGCTTTAATATAATGCCTTCGAGAGACACTCCTTGAATATATAGCTTTATAAATACTTCACGTATTACGTTTGCTGTGACTTCTTTGCATCGCTCCAATGTATGGTCACCTTGCATCAAAATTTCTGGCTCAACAATGGCAACCAAGTCAGCTTCTTGACATAACGCTGCATAGCGCGCCAATGCTTGGGCATTGGCCTCAATACAACTGCGGCTCGGCATACCATTACCAATAGCAAATACCGCACGCCATTTCGCGAAACGGGCACCCATTTTGGCGTACTCAGCTAGTCGTTCACGTAAGCCATCCAAACCTTGCGTGATTTTTTCACCAGCGTGGCCTTCCATATCAACGGTGCCTGTGTCTGCTTTAATGCCCATAAGTATTCCAGCATCGGCAATTAATTTAACAAAAGCAATACCTTCTTTACTGCGCTGACGTATGGTCTCGTCATACAGAATCACACCGCTGATGTAATCGCCAAGCTGAGGCGTGGTTAAAATTAACTCACGCCAAGCACGCCGAAAATCTTCTGTTTGAGGGATATTTAGAGGGGAAAATCGCTTATTGCAGGTTGGGTTGCTTTCATCCATTGCCAATAAGCCTTTATCCCCACCGACTAAAAGCTTTGCAGTATCAGTGAGTCGTTGTAAATTCATAGCTAGTTACCCCACTTCCAATGCCTAATTTCTGGCATATCTTGACCATGCTTGTTGATATAGGCTTTGTGCTCGATTAGCTTTTGTTTAAGTTGATTTTTTAAACTAGCCCCATTTTTACCAATTTGTGGCAGGCGGTCAATGGCATCTATCACCAAATGGAAGCGGTCTAACTCATTCAATACTGTCATATCAAATGGGGTAGTAATCGTGCCCTCCTCCTTATACCCATGGACGTGGATATTATTGTGGTTGGTGCGACGGTATGTCAGCTTGTGTATAAGCGTGGGGTAACCATGAAAAGCGAAAATAACGGGTTTATCTTCGGTGAAGAATTTATCGAAAGCTTGATCAGTTAAACCGTGAGGATGCACGCTATTCGGTTCCAGTTTCATTAAATCCACCACATTAACAACCCGAATATTAAGGCTGGGTAAATGAGCGCGCAGGATAGAAACAGCCGCTAACGTCTCAAGGGTGGGTACATCACCGCAACAGGCCATTACAACATCTGGCTCGGCTAGTTTTTCAGTGCTTGTACCAGCCCATGACCAAATACCGATACCAGCAGCGCAATGCTTAACGGCGTGCTCCATCGTCAGCCATTGTGGCGCTTGATACTTTCCCCCAATGACCACATTGACATAATTTCTGCTGCGTAAACAATGGTCCATCACAGATAGCAGGCAGTTAGCATCGGGCGGCAGATATACGCGCACGATAGAGGCTTTTTTGTTGATCACATGATTAATAAAACCCGGATCTTGATGGGTAAAACCATTATGCATTTGCTGCCACACATGCGATGCCAGCAAGTAATTTAACGAAGCAATATCTCGCCTCCAAGGCAATGCTGTTGTGACCTTTAGCCATTTGGCGTGTTGATTAAACATAGAATCAATAATATGAATAAACGCCTCATAGCAATTGAATAAGCCATGCCGACCAGTGAGTAAGTATCCTTCCAGCCAGCCTTCGCATTGGTGTTCACTTAGCACTTCCATGACTCGACCATCAGGTGCAAGAAATTCATCATGCTTTTGCGTTTGCGCATTCCACTGCCTATTAGTCACTTCAAAAACGGCATTCAATCTGTTTGATAGTGTTTCATCAGGCCCAAAAATTCTGAAGTTGCGATATTCTTCATTGAGTTTAATGATATCCCGAAGGAACACTCCTAATTGATGGGTATCCGCTGCATTAGATGCTCCTGGGCTTTCAACATTAACCGCATATTTTCTGAATTCTGGCATGACTAAATCTTGTAGTAGTATGCCGCCATTGGCATGTGGATTTGCCCCCATACGATGCAGACCTTTAGGCGCTAGATCTGCCAGTTCTGCAATAAAACGGCCTTCTTCATCAAAAAGCTCCTCTGGTTTGTAACTTTTGAGCCAAGTTTCTAATTGTTGGAGATGCTCAGGATGAGTGCTATCAACCGGCAGTGGTACTTGATGTGCGCGAAATGTACCCTCTATCATTACCCCATCAACACTTTTAGGCCCAGTCCAGCCTTTAGGCGAGCTAAGCACAATCATCGGCCAGCATGGTCGAGTAAAATGGGTTCTAGTAAAGTTGGTTTTGGTTAAAGTTGAGATACGAGCATTTTGCTGAATTTTCTTGATTTTCTTGATCACTTTATCTAGCGCTGTAGCCATAGCTTCATGCATGAGTCTAGGTTCATGGCCTTCTACGAAATAAGGTGTCCAGCCATAGCCCTTAAGTAACTGCTTAAGCTCTTTACGGGTAATTCTCGAGAGAATAGATGGATTAGCTATTTTATAACCATTGAGGTGAAGAATCGGCAATACTGCGCCATCTGTCACGGGATCAAGAAATTTGTTGGAATGCCAAGACGTAGCCAAAGGCCCTGTTTCAGCCTCTCCATCACCGATAACACAAGCGACTACCAGATCCGGGTTATCAAATGCTGCACCAAATGCATGACTCAGTGAATAACCCAACTCACCACCTTCGTGTATCGACCCTGGGCATTCTGGTGAAGCATGGCTTGGAATACCCCCAGGGAACGAGAACTGAAGAAAAAGTTTCTGCAATCCGGTCTCATCCTGACTGATATTGGGGTAAATTTCGCTATAAGTACCCTCAAGGTAAGTGTTAGCCACCACTGCCGGACCGCCATGGCCAGGCCCAGAAATATAAATCATGTTGAGATCGAATTTTTTGATTATCCGATTCAAGTGCACGTAGATAAAATTTTGACCCGGTGTAGTTCCCCAGTGACCCAATAGCATATGTTTGATGTCTCTGAGTTTAAGCTTTCGCTTTAGCAGAGGGTTAGCATAAAGATATATTTGGCCTACTGAGAGATAATTGGCGGCGCGCCAGTAGGCATCCATCTTTTTAAGTAGTTTGGGCGCAAGCGTATGGGATTTCATGATGTACCTCAGATGTTAAGAGCGGTTAAGAATCAATGAAACTCTTAATATATTAGGCTATCATGAGCTCATCATCCCACAGGGTTACTGTTACTTAATGCTCTTGATGATTCAAACCCCATACAGCAAGCTGCAAAGCGGTTGATTGATACTCTTGGTGCAAAATACTTTTTATGCCTAAGCCCTCTGCAATTTGCACAAACATGGGCGTATTTTCAATGTAGATAATTTGGTTGCTCGCGCACTGAGAAATGTCTAACGCAAGCTTAAAGATATCTTCATCCGGCTTGCGAATATGTACAAAGCATGAAGAGATGAATCCATCGATAAATTCATTTAACTTAAATTTTTGAATGCGATGTAGGTTCAACTCTCGCGCCTCGTTACTCACAACGATGATTTTTAATCCATACTTTTTCTTAAGGTGTCGTATCAAGTCAATCATCAAAGGATATGGCTCAGATTGAGCAAACATGAATTCAGTAAACTTATCTACACTGAATGAGCGCTCAGTATAAAAAACAGTACGCTCAAGGTATTTCTCTAACGTGATTTTTCCTTCTTCATAGGTGGCAAAATTCAGCCGATGCCGAATTTCCATCTCCGTCCAATCCAAGTCAAAGGTTTTTGCTGCAAGTGCACGGGCATCGTGATTCCACCCATCAGTTAGCAATACGCCGCCTATATCAACGAATAGTGCTGTAATGGGCATTAACTTTGAATTTGCTTCAGTATAAACGACCATGTCATTGATATCTAATGATAAATTTGGATATGCCATCACCTTAGTAGTCATAAAATCTTAGGCTTTAGTTTAAATATGCTTTTTATAACTACACTTAAGTGATACGTTCATTGTTGTGCCAGAATTTTTTAGAACTGCATGAAAAGGATTATTTTTTCTTCTTACTGACTATTTCTTTGGCTCTATCTTAAGCTCGCTCTTAACAGAGCTAACGCCCTCAACTGCTTGTGCAATAGATAGCGCTTTATCGGCCAACTCTTGAGTTTCAACCTTGCCGCTTAATGTCACCTCACCAGCCGCATCAGTATCCACCTTAATATGAACCAAGCTCGATAGCTTTTCTTCAGCTAAATTTTTTTTGATTTTGCTGGTGATGACTGAGTCTTTTATGTAATTTTTAGTTTTATGAGTTTCTGCATCAGCTGAGTACCCTAGCACTGGAAAGCTAAGGCTGGCTATTACGATAACGCTGAATGCGAGTTTAGTATTCATGAAATTCTCCGATGTGAATAATTTAAAACCAATTATTCACCATTAAGGATGGCCTAATCTGTACGGCAAGGCACATAAGATCGAGATATTATTAATTATCATAGAAATTGCCATCCTGATGATTGCATAGTTAATGTTTGATTCGAGCTTGAGATCAAATAATTTAAATAGTGCCACTAAATTCAACTATTGGGTGCGGTAACGCACAGCTTTGTCAATTTTTCGCGAGTATCGTAAATTTGATAGAGTGTAGTAAACCCTAAAAAAATCGATTGGAGATTTCCATGACACAACACATAAAAAAGCAGCAATCAAATCCTTCGCTCATTAAACCTTCAAATAGTGAAGCGGCTAAAAAACAAAAACAGCAGGCCGAAGCGTCAGAGGTCACTGGCAATCATAAAAATGATGGCCAAAAGGATCACAAAGGCGCGCGATAGGCAAATTATCTGCAAATCATTAATGCATACCTATGTTAAGAAAATGTTTAGAAAGGATTAAGTGATGGATCTTAATGAAGCAATCACAGGCCGCCGCGCCGTGCGTGAATACACAACAGAATCGCTTGATGAATTAACCGTTACCCAGCTAATTCATGCTGCTATGGAAGCGCCAAGCGCGAAGAATGTGCAGCCGTGGACTTTTACGGTGTTGCGTAATCAAAAACTATTAGATCAAATTTCGGAAGTCTCTAAAGCGTTAGTGCTTAAAACAATTACGCCACCTTTGCATTTTGACCAGTTGCAATCGTATCTTCAAGACCCGAAATTTCATATTTTCTATCATGCGCCTGTGTTAATTTTGATTTCAGCAAATGCAGATGGCTCCGAAGTGATAGAAGATTGTGCCTTAGCGGCTCAAAACCTAATGCTGGCTGCCTTTGCCGCAGGGCTTGGCAGCTGTTGGATTGGTTTAGCACAAAATTTTCTCAATTCAGCAGAGGGTAAAAAATTACTTGGCGTGCCGGAAGGGTGGGTATCTGTAGCCCCCATTATTGTTGGGCATCCAAAATCACCAGCAGCTCCGGTTCCACGCAAAAAACCTGAAATACTCTTGATTGACTGATGTTCACGGAAAATGGAGTTCGATTAGTTTTATATTCACTCAGTACTCCAGTATAAGGCAGGGTATTTAGTAGATAAAAGGCAAAAGCGCACCAAAGCGGATGCATAAACTAATTAAAATTTCAAGAATCTAAGTTTTTTAGTTTCTTAATCTTAATGCATTAGTAATCACAGAAACTGAACTTAAGCTCATCGCTAATGCTGCAATCATAGGGGAGAGTAACCACCCAGTAAATGGGTAAAGCACACCTGCAGCTAAAGGCACGCCTAGCGCGTTATAAACAAATGCAAAGCCGAGATTTTGTTTCATATTTGCAATGGTTTGTTCCGAAATCTCTCTTGCTTGAGCAATGCCACGTAAGTCGCCTTTAACAAGCGTCACTTGTGCACTTTTTATTGCCACATCAGTGCCAGTGCCCATTGCGATACCAATATCAGCTTTTGCAAGCGCTGGGGCGTCATTAATACCATCACCAGCCATTGCCACTACGTGGCCTTCACGTTGCAATTTATCTACTAATGCTAATTTATCTGTGGGTTTAACTTCTCCGTAAAATTCATCCATACCTAACTTGGCAGCCACTGACTTAGCCGTGAGCAAACCATCGCCTGTTGCCATAATGACACGCATGCCTGATGACTTTAAAGTAACTAATGCTTCAACTGTACTTTCTTTTATCGGGTCTGACACAGATAATAAACCTGCTGGCTGGCTATCAACTGCTAGATACATGACGCTAGCGCCTGTTGCACGTAATGTATCTGCTTTTTCTTTTAATGATTCAATTTGAACATCGAGCTGAGTCATCATTGCGGTATTACCCAATGCTAATTGTTTGCCATTGACACTGCCTCGTACACCAATACCTGTGCTGGATTCAAAACCGTCCACTTTATCAAGTACCAGATTTCGTTCGCGTGCAGCCTTTACAATGGCTTCAGCTAATGGATGCTCACTCCCCTGATCAAGACTTGCCGCCAGGCGCAGCACTTCATCTTCGGTATAGCCTTGGCTTGCTACGGCTTGGTTAAAGCGCGGCTTTCCTTCGGTTAGCGTACCCGTTTTGTCTACAATTAGTGTATCCACTTTACGAAAGTTTTCAATCGCAGCAGCATCGCGAAATAGCACGCCTTGTGTTGCAGCTTTACCAGTAGCAACCATGATAGACATTGGTGTCGCTAAGCCAAGCGCACACGGGCAAGCAATAATAAGCACTGCCACAGCGTTAATCAGACCAAATACCCAACTAGGTTCTGGTCCGAATAACCCCCAAACCAAGAAAGTAATTAGTGCAATACTCACAACAGTGATTACAAAGTAACCCGCCACTTGGTCTGCCATGCGTTGCATGGGTGCTTTAGATCGTTGTGCTTGAATCACCATTTGTACAATGCTAGCTAGTACTGTTTGTGAGCCTACTTTTTCTGAGCGCATGACCATCGCACCATTGGTATTGAGCGTTGCGCCAATGAGCTTATCACCAATACCTTTGCTAACGGGCATTGGCTCACCGGTAAGCATGGATTCGTCTACTGCGCTGCTGCCTTCAGTCACTATCCCATCTACTGGTACTTTTTCGCCTGGGCGGATGCGTAGCATGTCTCCAATATGTACATGCGTGAGCGGAACGTCCTCTTCTTTGCCATCAGCATTGATTTTACGAGCCGTTTTAGGAGATAAGCCAAGCAAAGATTTAATCGCGGCAGAAGTTTGTGAGCGTGCTTTGAGCTCCAAAATTTGACCAAGTAGCGTTAACGATATAATCACCGCGGCGGCTTCAAAATACACCGATACACGACCCATCGCCATGAAAGAGGCAGGAAATACATTGGGTACAACTGTAGCCACTACACTGTAAATAAATGCCGCTGAAGTACCAAGACTAACCAATGTCCACATATTAGGGCTTCGGTTCACAACGGAATCGAAGCCGCGTACAAAGAATGGCCAACCAGCCCAGAGTACAATAGGTAGGCTTAATACGAGTTCAATCCAGCTTTGTGTGGACATCTCAAACCATTGCAAACGATGCCCAATCATGGCCAAGAATGTAACAATGATCGTTAGCGGCAATGTCCAAATAAATCGCCGCTTAAAATCAGACAACTCAGGACTTTCGCCATCTTCTAAACTAGGCATTTCTGGCTCTAGCGCCATGCCACACTTAGGACAAACGCCACCATGATCTTGTCTTATCTCTGGGTGCATTGGGCAAGTGTAAACCATGCCTATTGGGGCTGGTTCGGATGAAGCAGCTTTTGTTTTTAAAACATGGTTGTCAGAAGTTAAGTCCTTATACTTCACTGGATCGGCCACAAACTTAGCTTTGCAACCAGCACTACAAAAGTAAACTGGCTTATCTTTATAATTGAATACATTGGACGATTGATCCGTCACTGCCATACCGCAGACGGGGTCTTTCAGTTTATCAAATACTGGTTCATTTACTGCCATAGCATTTCACTCCTAATGTTTAAAGTGATTATCCGCAACAGCCTTTAGCTTTAGCTTGATGAGAAGTGCTAGATGGTTCTACCTCATAGCCAGCCTCTATTACAGCTAACTTTAGTTGTTCGGGAGAAGTTAATTTCTCATCATATTGCACGGTTGCTTTACCACCAGATAAAGAGACAATGACATCATCTACGCCATTTACGGCCTTAAGCGCTTTTGTAACACTACTTGTACAACCGCCACAAGACATACCTAATACTGTTAATTTTTCAGTTTGCATGGTGAAATTCCTTTTTCATTGTATTGTGCAAATATTCACAAGATCATCATATAACAGACGATTCCTCAACGTGTGTTCGACAACGCACTTAGCCATTAGGTAAAGTATTAGCAACGCCAACTGTACTAATTTTGTATTTTTAGTATAGATGGCGTTAACTATATTAATGCCTCATATTACCCATCGGTTTGCGTACCGACATTTCCATACCCTTTTCTGAATCATTAACCGCGGGTCTTTCAACTGGCGGTAGGTCATTAAGCACCTCACGAGCTAATGTACCTTGAGGATGTTTATATGGTCCTGGGTCACTATAATCATTACGTGCTAAACCCTCACGTACTTTTACAGTAGTAAACATACCACCCATATCAAGAGCTCCAAACTGGCCTGTACCTGTCGTCATTGGTAGAGTATTTTCGGGTAATGGCATATTCATCATGGCTCTCATTTCTGTCATTTCAGCCATTCCGGTTTCACCCATCGCCATATATTCTGGTACTAATTTATTGATTTTAGCAATTAAGTCATTTTGTTTAACACCGATTAGTGTTGGCACCTGATGTCCCATTGGATTCATGGTGTGATGGCTTTTATGACAATGAAATGCCCAATCACCGGGGTTATTAGCTATAAACTCTATTGCACGCATTTGCCCAACAGCAACATCCGTTGTCACTTCTGGCCAACGTGCGGATGGTGGAACCCAACCACCATCCGTTCCAGTGACCTGGAACTCATGACCATGCAAATGGATAGGATGATTGGTCATCGTCAGATTGCCAAATCGAATACGAACGCGGTCATTTTTACGTACTACCATCGGATCAATCCCAGGGAAAGCACGGCTATTAAATGTCCATAGATTAAAATCTAGCATCGTGTTGATTTTAGGTGTATAGCTTCCGGGATCGATATCATAGGCGTTAAGCAAAAAAACAAAGTCACGATCTACCGGCATAAATTTAGTGTTTTTAGGATGTGTAATCCAAGTGCCCATCATACCCATGGCCATTTGCGCCATTTCATCAGCATGCGGATGATACATAAAGGTGCCAGCACGCTTGGCTTCAAACTCATACATAAAAGTTTTGCCAGGTTGTATGGCTGGCTGGTTTAAACCACTCACACCATCCATTCCATTAGGCACTGGCTGACCATGCCAGTGGATGCTAGTGTGTTCTGGTAGTCTATTGGTGACATATACCCTCACCCGATCACCTTCAATTACTTCAATGGTCGGACCTGGACTTTGACCGTTATAACCCCATAAATGCGCTTTCATGCCGGGTGCAATTTCACGCAATACTGGCTCAGCCACCAGATGAAACTCTTTAATCCCATTGCTCATGCGCCACGGTAAACTCCATCCGTTTATTGTCACAACAGGGTTATATGGGCGACCAGTATTCGGATGTAATGGAGCCTGAGTTGTAGATTGTTCAGTGGTCACAATTTCAGGTAATGCGGCCATTGCGACTTTGCTTACTGTGGATGCGGCAATTCCTGCTCCAGCTAGTTTAAAAAAATCACGTCTTGTTATACTTTTGGTAAATTTAGAAAAATCCATGTTAACTACCTCCCATCATATTTGCGCTGCCAGTTAGCGTCATGTGTAACGCACTCTCTGAGAGCCAAAATTGTTTTAATGATTCGATATAGCTTTTAACACTTGTGACTTGTGAACGCGCATCTGCTAGCAATTCGAAAGGACTCACTAGCATACCGTTATAGCGCAGCTGGTTTTCATTCAATATCTTTTTATGTAAAGGCACAATTTCATCGCGGTAGTGCTTGGCAATGTCATAATTTGCGCGATAGTTGCTATAGGCTTCCCTGACCTCAGACTGTGCATTGACCGCCATCTGTGAAGTACGATTCACCGATTGCATATAGATTGCTTCTGCGCGGGCGACACGGGCACCGCCCCAATCGAATAATGGCAGTTCAAACGAGATGTCGATACCGTTCTTGTACCCGGAGGTCCTACGACCTTCCAACACTCTAGCAGGCCCAATTTCAAGCACATTGATAAAGCGTGTAGTTTTGGTAAGGCCTAACTGTTTAGCCAACACTTCAGTTTCAGTTTTCATAGCTTTCAAATCCAGCCTTTGCTCAAAAGCAGTTTTTTCAAATGGCTGAAGATCATTAATCGATTTGGGCAAATCTGGTAATCGCTCATCCAAACTAAGGTCTTCGGTGGACACATTTAATAATCGCGATAAAACTTCATAGGCACTCACCTGTGTATTTTTAGCATTAGCGTAATCAAGAGCAGCTTCGGCATAAAAGCTTTGTTCACGTGCCTGCTCAAGCTTATTAAAGTTACCTGCTTTCATCATACGTCTGGCTAACTCTGCACTAGCTTCTGCAGACTCTTTCACTTGCTCGCTATATCGCACTTGCTCAGTAGCAGCGACTGCATTGAAATATGCGAATCTGGCTTGGTTTTCTAATTTTATAACTTCAATTGCAATAGCCTGCTTGGTTTGTTCGAAACGTTGACGTTCAATCTCTTTCATCTTCGGCATCGTTAAAAGTGAAAAGATGTTAAAAGTCAGCGTTTGCTCGATGTTGTATTCGCCGCCATTTTTGGTATAAAGCATGGAAAAGCGTGGGTTTGGAAAACGACCCGCCTGCACTACATCGGCTTCAGATATACCCAATTCGTAAAGGGAGGCTTGCAAGCCTTTGTTATTAAGCAATGCGATCTGAACGGCACTATCCGCATCCATGCGTTGCTGTAGCAACTCTTTAACGCGGTCAGCAACTTTAGATTGTTCATCTGCGGTTTTTGGCCAAACAACTTCTTGTTTGATATGCTGTTGGGTCGTTTCCTGCACGCTGCCAAAGCCACCATCTTTTGAGAAAGTAGCGCAACCGCCTAGAAAAAATACGCTACTAATTAACGCAATTAAAGTGCGATGATTCATCGCGGAGAGCCTATTGTTCATGGGATTCTCCTTCTGCATCGTTATGATGAACCTTAGAATGGGCTTCAGCCCCTTCTTGATGATGACTATGACCAGCGTCTTGGCTAGGTGGCAGTGACAAGACGCCAATACCGTGACGATAAACCACCTCTCCCCCTAACCATGCAGTGACTGCGATGGACTGAGAAAGTAAGAAAAGTACAAATAACATCGGTACTGATACCAACTCATTGACACGACACTTCCATGCATCCCAGCTAGCTAACAAGATCAATCCTATAGCCGTTGGAACTGCCCAATAACGATGTAATAACATGGCCGCATGTCCTGCATCATCATGATTGACCGAGTTATATGCAAGCCATCCAAATAATACGGCTGTAGCAGCACCGATAGCAGCAAGCCATAAGGTAAAGTGCCCAGCAGCTGCGAGGTGTTCCGAAATCGGATGACTACGACGTGCATAAGCTGCGATACTTAAAAGAAATGCGATAATAGTTAAGGCAATTGGAAAATGCACAACAATCGGATGAAAGTTAGGAGTTACGTGCCATGATGAGGGTTGCGCTGCGGGAGTTGCCATATTTGGCATTGCAGTGCCTGCGTGGTCATGTGGTTGAGATTCATCTTGCGCAACACTCTCATGGCTATGTTGCATCACATCCGGCTTTGTATCATCAATCATCGAGTGATCCATGGCCTTCATATCAGACTCACCATGATCATGCCACGCCATTTGGTGATGGGTCATCTCTGGTATATCGTCTTTTTTCATTGAAGATATTGCTCGTTTGCTATCAGACATGGATTTCATGCTCCCATGCTCCATGTCCATTCCAGCCATTTTAGAATGGTCCATATTATGTTCACTATGATCCATGCTTTTCATACTGCCTTGGTTCATATTGCCCATGCCTGCCATGTTGCCATGGTCCATCCCCGCCATTTCGGGCATTTCCTTACTGTCTGAAGACATATTTGCCATTTGTTCCGGCGTCATTTTGTGTTGCATGCCCGCCATGGAGTGTTCTGCAGCAATGCCGTCTTTTGAAGGCGTGTTCAGGGATTTCCAATCTGAAAAGTTTTCATCAGATAAGGGTTTGTAATCATCAAAGGTTGATTGGTAAGTATTATTCTCTTGTTTAGCATCCGCGGCCCATACTGGCGTACACATTCCTATAGCAAGGGAAAATATAAACAACGATAAGTTGAATAGTTTCATCGAAATCTCATTTCAAAAATAAATGTGACGAATCAGCAACAGGCTAATAGCCTGTTGCTGAAATTAAATCCATTGATTTCTTTAAGAAATGGGAGGTTTATTAAGCTGTGCACTGACGTGCGAGAGATAACTTGGTTCAAACAAGCAAACCGCTATTGTTTGGGGTTGAGATTGCATATTGTCTAGTTGACTCGGAGGTAAAACAGAAAAACAGGCCATGCAGTGACCGCATTTTGAACAATGATCATTGTGAAATTGTTTTTGCCCCGGATGGTGCTCATGATGATTATCTTGACTCATTCCATCATTACTATGATGATGGCTTTCTGCTCCAACTGAATGATTGCTACACAGTTGGTCAGCCGCCATCATCCCGCTCGCGTAAATAGTATCTGTAAAAAATACTGTTACTAGCAAGAAGATGAATATACGTAATAATCGTAGATGTTTACACTGCATTGATATTAGTTTACGCCAATTATTGAATTTAGTAATTCGTCATTAATGTTAAAGATAGAACTGTCTTAAGCATTTTGTTGCCATATTTACGCAGAGCCATTAATTTATATAACTAAAATTATTTGGCTGCATGCTTCTCTACCCAAGTCATATACCGTTCCATCCATTGCTGTAAGAACTCTAAACTACCTGCCTCAATACTGCCATTGACATCAAATAAGTCAGGCTTAAATTGCATAAACACTTCAGGTTGACCAAGCGTTGGCGCATCTAAATAAGCCAACACATTGCGAAGATGTTGTTGCGCCATGCAAGTTCCCATGGTACCCACTGAAATACCTACAACGCCCGCTGGCTTACCAGCCCATGCATTTTTGCCATACGGCATTGATGCATGGTCGATGGCATTTTTAAGTACACCTGGGATAGAGCGATTATATTCAGGCGTTACAAATAATACGCCGTCCGCAGCCTTGATTGTGGCTCTAAGCCTTTTTACTGATTCTACTGGAGATGCATCATCATCTTGATTGTAAAGTGGCAAATCACCAATTTGTACTTGCTCGAAGCTAAACTCTGGCGGCGCTAACTTGGAGATGGCGATTGCCAGTTTTTGGTTGAAAGAATCGCTACGCAAGCTGCCAACGATAAAAGCAATTTTATAATTTTTCATAAGGTTTTTCATGTGATTGCTGGTTATAAAGGTTATTTAATGACTGCCGCTAAAATCAATCACCACGCGTGAGGCAACGTCGCCATGCGCAAGCCGCTTAAATATATCGTTAATGGCAGATAATGGTTGCAACTCTATATCTGCTTTCACTTTGCCATCTGCCGCAAAAGCCAGCGATTCGGCCATATCCCAACGAGTACCTACAAATGAGCCGCGAATAGTAATGCAGTTGGCGACCACATCAAATAGCGGAGTGGGGAATTCACCTGGCGGCAAACCCACCAATACACAAGTGCCACGTTTACGTGTCATAGCAACACCCTGTTTAAAAGCGGGTAGCGAAGGGGCAGTAATCAGCACCCCATGCGCGCCACCATCGGTAACTTTTTTCATATCCGCCACTGGGTCGCCTGCCATGGCATTAATCAGCACATCTGCGCCCAGCCTTTTGGCGTGCGCTAGCTTGCCGTCATCAATATCAATCGCACAAACTTGCAGGCCCATGGCTTTAGCATATTGAATCGCTAGATGCCCAAGGCCACCAATGCCAGAGATAGCTAACCACTCACCTGGCCGCACCTCAGTTTCTTTAATGCCTTTATAAGTGGTTATGCCCGCGCAGATAATGGGCGCGGCTTCTAACGCAGTAATGCCTGCTGGGATGTGCGCAACATAATTAGGGTCGGCCAGAATATATTCAGCAAATCCGCCATTTTTGGTATAGCCGCCAAACTCAGCCTTGGCACACACGGTCTCCCATGCGGTTAAGCAATATTCGCAATGGCCACAGGCAGAATACAGCCAAGGCACGCCAACGCGTTCGCCCTCTTTAACACTGGTTACACCCGCACCAACCGCTACCACAATGCCTATGCCTTCATGACCTGGAATAAAGGGCAGTGTTGGCCGGCCAGCCCAATCACCATTGGCGGCATGCAGATCTGTATGACATACGCCACAGGCTTCAGTTTTTACCAAAATCTGACCATGGCTAGGCGTGGGTATATCCAACTCTTGTA
>JACMMS010000068.1 GCA_014378915.1 Methylophilaceae bacterium | reverse complement strand
GTATGCTTTTGCTTCGCCACCAAATTTTTTAGCTAAAATGGTGGTGATCGCTGCTGTTAATGTGGTTTTGCCGTGATCTACGTGGCCAATCGTGCCTACGTTGACGTGCGGCTTGGTCCGTTCGAATTTACCTTTTGCCATTTTATGATCCTTTACAAAATTTTAGTCAATGTTTTTATTAAAGTTTAAGTTTTATTAAAATCATTAATAAAACCTGTCTACATTCCAAGCAATTAAATTAATCAAATTTAAAATACTTTCTAGCCCCAAACTTGCATGGTGCCCATGGCGGGAATCGGACCCGCGACCTCTCCCTTACCAAGGGAGTGCTCTACCACTGAGCCACATGGGCGCTAATCCAACATTCACAAAAACTTGGAGCGGGCGACGAGACTCGAACTCGCGACATTCAGTTTGGAAAACTGAAGCTCTACCAGCTGAGCTACACCCGCACTGCGATTTACCTTTAACAGTTACACCGCACAAATCCACACCTACAGGCTTTAATTCTTTACACTTTTAAAATCTTATATATATTTTTTCAATTTGGTGGAGGGGGAAGGATTCGAACCTTCGTACTCAGAGAGAACGGATTTACAGTCCGTCGCCTTTAACCACTCGGCCACCCCTCCAAACCGAACCCGCAATTATGCTAACAATTTAAGTATTTGTCAAGCAATTATGGGTAGACTGAAAATTGCACTTACGTATTACGTACGATTTACTTTGGCTTAAGAAAATGGTGCCGAATGTCGGAATCGAACTGACGACCTTCGCATTACAAGTGCGCTGCTCTACCAACTGAGCTAATTCGGCATTTTCTTGAAGGCAAGACTATACCACTATTTGCGCTTTTGAAAATGGGCTTTTGTAAAATATTTTGTTATTTTAGAAAAAAATTAACTTGCCTAAATTGATTCTTTTAGGATTTGCTGAAATTGAGAATAGTAATAAACAGTGATTTGCTACTTAACGATAGTTAGAGTAGGTTTTTTCTTGGGCAGGTTACTTATATTAACTGTTTGCACCTCATCTTTTTTCTGAATATCGGCTTCAGATGACTCAACGGGCTCTGACTCCGCTAAAACCTCAAAAAACATACCTTGTCCATTTTCGCGAGCAAAAACACCACGTACCGAGCTCATTGGCACATATAAATTTTGCGCTGCTCCACCAAAACGAGCAGAAAAACTGATCGCGTCATTACCTATTAACAAGTCTTTAGTCGCAGAATAATTAAGATTCAGTACAATCTCACCATCTTTCACATAACCCAAAGGCACGCGCGTACGCGAGTTAATGACCACCAAAATATGCGGAGTAAGCCCTGTATTGACGCACCATTCATGAATGGCACGTACCATATAGGGCTTAGTTGAAACTTGAAATTCTGATTGTTCGCTCATAAATTTTAACCGATAGTCGCTCGCTAAATCTGAAGTTTAATCATTGTAATTTAACTCTTAATCAGCTTCTAGCGTCTAATCAAGCTATTTACGCATGGCTTTTTCTGATGGCGTCATTGCATCTGCATACAATGGACGAGAGAATAGACGCTCTGCATACTTAAGTAATGGCGAAGCCTGATTAGGCAATTCAATACCATAATGACCTAAACGCCATAACAATGGTGCAATTGCCACATCTAGCATCGAGAAATCATCACCTAACAAATACTGCTGACGACTGAAAATTGGCACAATTTGCGTCAAATTATCACGAATCGTCAAACGTGCTTTATCTGCTTTTTCGTCATCACCAGATTCAATATCTTTGATATGGTCAAACAATTGACGTTCAAAATCATACAAAAACAAACGGGCGCGTGCACGCATCACAGGGTCTGGCGGCATCAACTGTGGGTGGGGGAAGCGTTCATCAATATATTCATTGATAATATTAGCTTCTGTCAGAACTAAATCACGTTCCACCAACACTGGCACTGCATTATGTGGGTTTAAAACGGCCAGATCTTCAGGTTTGTTAGCCAAATCTACGTCTATGACTTCAAAATCCATACCTTTTTCAAAAAGCACAATGCGGCAACGATGACTGTAAGGATCTACAGTACCTGAATATAATTTCATCATTTATTTCTTCCTCGGTTAAAAATAAACTGCCTCAGTATTAAGGCAAGTATTTTTTAACAATTATTATTTTGTCATTACTTAATAATTAAAACCAGCTTACAAAGTAAATTTGTAAGCTATGTTCACTATTGCTTTATTTAATATCTTTCCAGAACTCTTTTTTGAGTTTGTAAGTAAGCACCAATAGAGCACCTAGAAACAGCAATACGAACCACCCCATGTGCTGACGTTTAGCTTTTGCTGGCTCTGCCATAAAAGCCATGTAGTTAACCAAATTAGCTACTAATGAGTCGTAGTCTTTTACTGATAATGTGCCAGCTTTAACTAACGTGAGTTTGTGCGTTTCATGATCAAACGCCTGCTCTCCTTGTAATTGCCAAAACACATGTGGCATGGCGACTTTATCGTAAACTACGTTATTCCAACCTGTTGGACGCGTGTTATCACGGTAAAAACTGCGCATATAGCTATAAATCCAATCAACCCCACGTGCACGCACCTCCACTGATAAATCTGGCGGCGCAACGCCCAACCAGCCCTTGGCTTCTTTTTTATCCATGGTTGATTTCATAGGGTCACCCACTTTATCGGCAGCAAAAAGTAAATTATCTTTAATTTGCTTTTCTGTTAAACCTATATCCATCAGTCGGTTATAACGCATATAGCTAGCACTGTGACAATTTAAACAGTAATTCACAAAAGTGCGCGCGCCACGTTGAAGCGATTCTTTGTTGGATGAATCGATAGGCGCTTTATCTAGAGCCACTTCTTCGTTTGCAATTGCAAATATTGGCAGCACACTCGCCAATATGCTGACAAACAATAGAAATTTTTTCATATTATTTTTCATGATTAATAAACTACTCTTTCTGGTACAGCCTTGGTTTTATCCCTTTTGGTATAGAGCGGCATAAAAATAAAGAATGAGAAATACACCACAGTAAAGATGCGAGCAATCACAGTTGCGCGATCCGCACCACTCAACCAACTACCAAACTGCCCCCAAACAGTTGAAGGTACAGTACCCAGGTAGCCTAATATTAAGAAACTCACAATAAAAGCTGCTAACCATTTTTTATACAAAGCACCACGATAGCGGATTGATTTTACTTTACCTTTATCTAACCAAGGCAACAACGCAAACACCATGACCGACAAGCCCATTGCAGCTACACCAGGAAATTGCGAGTTTAGAATAGGTGGTACAGCGCGCAAAATTGAGTAGTAAGGCGTGAAATACCAAACTGGTGCAATATGCGCTGGTGTTTTAAGAGAATCAGCGGGTACAAAATTATTAGCTTCTAAGAAATACCCACCCATTTCAGGGGCAAAGAAAATAATGGCACTAAATACAATTAAGAATACAGAAACGCCAACCAAATCTTTCACCGTGTAATAGGGGTGAAATGGAATGCCGTCTAATGGCACATGCGTGACTGGATCTTTATTCTTTTTGATTTCTACACCATCGGGATTATTTGAACCCACTTCATGCAAAGCAATTAAATGAGATACCACCAAACCTAAAAGAACCAGTGGCAATGCAATCACATGAAAGGCAAAGAAGCGATTAAGCGTAGCATCTGAGATTAAATAATCACCACGTAGCCACTCCGATACATCAGGGCCAATAAATGGGATGCTACTGAACAGATTGACAATCACCTGCGCACCCCAATACGACATTTGGCCCCAAGGTAATAGGTAGCCAAAAAATGCTTCACCCATCAACACCAAAAAGATGCCCACACCAAACAACCAAATTAACTCACGTGGCGTTCGGTATGAACCGTAAATCACACCGCGGAACATGTGCAAATAAATCACCACAAAGAACATAGACGCACCTGTGGAGTGCATATAACGAATTAGCCAGCCTCCCGTCACATCGCGCATGATGTATTCAACCGAAGCAAAAGCTAAATCAGCATCTGGCTTGTAGTTCATAGTTAGGAAGATGCCTGTCAAAATCTGCATCACTAAGACTAGTAATGCCAGCGCGCCAAAGTAATACCAAAAATTAAAGTTTTTTGGTGCGTAATACTCAGTTAAATGGGTTTTGATATTGCTTGTCAGTGGAAATCGATCATCTACCCAGCCAAGTAAGGCTGTTGCTTTTTTGCTTAAATCTAAATTTGCCATTATGCCGCTGCCTTTTTGCTATCTGTTACATCTTCACCAATCACCAAAGTGTTGTCGTCAAGATATTTGTAAGGAGGAATAACCAAGTTGATTGGGGCTGGAGAGCCTTTAAGAACGCGGCCTGCCAAATCAAATTTAGAACCATGACAAGGGCAGAAGAAACCGCCCGTCCAGTTTTCGCCCATATCACCTTTCATGGCCATTTTTGCAGAAGGGGAACAGCCTAAATGTGTGCAAATGCCGACTATCACGGCTAAATTTTTATCATCAATAGAACGATTAGCATTTTTGCAATAACTAGGTTGTTGTGATTCCACATTACATAGTGGATCTGATAGCTTCTGTAAGTGTTCTGGTTTAGCCAATTCTGCAATCATTTCAGGTGTACGATTAATGACCCATACTGGCTTACCACGCCATTCAGCTGTAATCATCGCGCCTGGCGAAATCTTACTCACATCCACTTCAACTGGTGCACCAGCGGCTTTAGCACGCTCGCTAGGCAACATGCTACCAACAAAAGGCAGTGCAACAGCCGCAGCACCTACTACGCCCAAACCAGCAGTCGCCATGACTAAAAACTGGCGTTTATCAGCATCTACATCATCTTTTACTAAGGAACCTACATTTTTACTGTGATTAGCTTGCATATTATCTTGTGGATTTTTTGCAGCTAAGTTGTCAATTGGTTTGTCTGACATTTTTATCCCATGCTCTGCCTAGATTAAGGCGTTTAACTATATAAATTAGCGTGATTGTTGAAATAAACATTTATTCTTCCAACCAGCTATATTACGACTTTTAAACAAAAAAATAAAATTTAATTGCATAAGTCATTGAAAATAATAAACTTAAACTGGATTATCTATGTTTATAAATACATGATTTATGCCAAACTTTTGTGCCAAATGTCCCCCCAGTGCTTGTACGCCATACTTTTCAGTCGCGTGATGCCCAGCAGCAATATATGCCACGCCAGATTCGAGTGCCAAATGTACCGTTTGTTCCGAAATTTCACCGCTAATAAATACATCAACGCCATTTGCAATTGCCTGCTCCATATAGCCCTGTGCTGCACCTGTGCACCAAGCAACACTTTTTATTGCTTTAGCTAAATTACCAATCACTTGCGGCTCACGTTGCAAACCAATAGCAATTGCTTGTCCCAGTTCAGCTAAAGTTTGTGGTTGTTTGAGACTGCCTACCGCCAAAATATTATTTTCACCCGCCCATTTAGTTAAATTGAAATTGAGTAATTTCCCCAATTGCACATTATTGCCAAATTGATCATGCGCATCTAATGGCAAATGATACGCTAATAAATTGAGGTCATTTTCTAATAAGAATTTAATACGCTTTTGTTTTATACCAACAATTTCTGGCATTTCGCCCCGCCAAAAATAGCCATGATGCACTAGTATTAGATCAGCATTTTCAGACTTAGCTGCTTCTAATAGTGCCATGCTAGCTGTCACCCCTGTGACTATTTTATTAATAGTTGGACGACCTTGGACCTGCAATCCATTTGGGCAGTAATCTTTAAATTTTTCAGGTGTAAGCATAGTGTTTAAATAAAAAACTAAGTCGTTAATGTTCATGATTTTCACTTATACTATTGTTTTAATACATAAAAGTTATTCTAAATTCATTCATGCGTAAATTTTGGCTTATTTTTGCACAAACTGTCACAGCTTGTCTTGCTATTGTGGTGGTTATTCGTTTTTTCAATCCACAATTTCTAAATACTAAAGAAGCAGTTGTCGTTGTAAAACAGGAGCATTTAAATACGACTGCTTCAATGACAGCACCTACTTCCTATAGTATGGCGGCTAAAAAAGCCATGCCAGCAGTAGTAAATATTTTTACTCGAAAAAAAGCACGCCTCAATCCTCATCAACAATATATGGAAGACCCATTATTTAAAAAATTTTTTGAGGATCAGCAGCAAGATGATGGGGAAAATCAATCAGATAGCAGCTTAGGCTCTGGTGTTATTGTGAGTGAACAAGGATTAATTTTAACCAACGATCATGTAGTGGCATCAGCAGATGAAATTGAAATCGCTATGGCGGATGGTAGAAAAATGTCAGCAAAAGTGGTTGGCACAGATCCAGAAACCGACTTAGCTGTGATTAAAGTAGATGCCGATAATTTACCCGCGATTACATTTGCTAGCTCAAACAAGCTCAATGTTGGGGATGTAGTTTTAGCCATAGGCAACCCTTTTGGCGTCGGACAAACTGTGACGCAAGGCATTGTGAGTGCACTCGGTCGTAATCACCTAGGTATTAACACTTTTGAAAACTTCATACAAACTGACGCTTCTATTAACCCAGGCAACTCAGGTGGCGCACTCATCAATGCCGAGGGTAATTTGGTAGGAGTAAACAGCGCTATTTACTCACGTAATGGTGGCTCTATGGGCATAGGTTTTGCTATACCAGCCAACATCGCTCAGCAAGTGATGCAGCAAATTATTAGCGACGGCAGTGTGACACGTGGGTGGATAGGCATAGAAGCACAAGACATTACACCAGAGCTTGCAGAATCGTTTAGATTAAATCAAAACCACGGCTCATTGATTGCAGGTATTTTGCGCAATAGCCCTGCGGAAAAAGCCGGCTTAAAGGCAGGTGATATTTTGTTGGCAATTGATGGTAAAGAAGTTTTAGATAGTAATAGTATGCTGAATTTAATCTCCGGTTTAAAACCTAATAAAAACGCAACGCTTAAAATCGCACGCTCCTTTAAAGAATTTGATATTGAGGTTCATATTGGCAAACGACCAAAGATTAACAATTCGAGGAATTAATTTTTATCTAAGCATCACCTATGAGATTTTCTTTAGGTTGCATAAATTGAGAAACTAAAATGCCAACTTCATATAACAACCACATAGGTACAGCTAACATGAATTGAGAAATAATATCGGGCGGTGTAAAGATCGCGCCAATAATGAATGCCCCTACAATCACGTAAGGGCGAGAGTCTTTGAGTGCTTTTATATTAACCCAACCAAAACGCACCAATAATACTACGGCAATTGGCACTTCAAAAGCCAAGCCAAACGCCATAAATAGGGTAATGACAAAATCCAAGTAATTACCTATATCGGTCATCACCGCAACGCCTTTTGGCGCAGTACCAACGATGAAACCAAAAATGACTGGGAACACTAAAAAATAAGCGAACGACATACCTGCTAAAAATAAAAGTGAACTGAAAATAACCAATGGCAGCATGAATTTTTTCTCATGTGCATATAAACCTGGAGCAATAAATGACCAGATTTGGTACAAAGTATTTGGTAACGAAATGACAAAAGCAGCCAGCATTGCCACTTTCATTGGCACAAAAAATGGCGTAGTAACGGCCGTTGCAATCATTTGCCCACCAGCAGGCATTTTTGATAATAGTGGGTAGGCAAGTAGCGCATAAATCTTATTGGAAAATGGAAATAATGCAATAAATACAATTAAAAAGCCAACCACTACTTTTAATAAGCGGTTTCGAAGTTCTAGCAAGTGCGAGATAAAAGAATCGGTGGGGGTCACTGTTGGCTATTCATTTATAATAATTTTTGGCTTGCAAGCGCTTAAGTTGTTGGCTCATGTGGTGTAAGATTTTCTAATGGCTGAGCTTTTTCTTCTACAGCCTTAATATTAATCGATTCGGCTGACTTCTTTGCTCTGGGCTTTCTAACTGTGATTTTTTTAGCTGACTTCAAAACACCAGCTTGTGTATTGGCTGCTGTTTCAAATAAATCTGGCGTAGTCGATTTATCGGCTAATATTTTATTGTCAGCACTTGGGGGAGCAGTAGCTAAGCTATTGGGCTGAGTGATGGCACCCGCATGCTGCTGAACTTCATGGTCGATACTCTGCACGCTTTGCACAACGTTTGCACGGACAGATTCAACACCTCGTTTAATTTCTTCCTGCAATTCTTGAAGCTCCGCAAACCGCGTTTCTCGGCTTACCTCTTCCTTAACGGTTGCGACATAGCGTTGCATACGACCAACCAATGCCCCGATAGTGCGGGCAACTTTAGGTAGTTTTTCTGGGCCGATAACAATAAGTGCGACAATCGCAATCACCATCATCTCTGAAAATGAAACATCAAACATAGTGATATCTCATAGTAAGACTGACTAAATGAATCACAGCTGTTAAACTTTTTTCTCAGACTTTTGCGTTACTTCACCTTCAAAGGTGTTGCCGGAACTATCTGTAACTTGCTCTTTTTTACCATCATTGACCGCTTCTTTAAATTCCTTTACTGCTCCACCTAAATCACTACCGATATTGCGAAGTTTTTTTGTGCCAAAAATCAACACCACAATCACTAACACAATCAACCAATGCCAAATACTAAATGAACCCATGTTGCTCTCCTAATTAAATCTTAATTGAACGAATTTCGCAAGACCCTAACTTAAACGCATCTACGATTCAGAGACTTTATATCTTAGGCAAAATTTCTCCGCCACCAAATATATGCACGTGCAAGTGAAAGACCTCTTGCCCGCCTTCTGCACCAGTATTAATCATGGTGCGAAAGCCTTTCAAACCTTGCTCTAAAGCTAGTTTTGGGGCTAATAACAATATTTTTCCCAATAAATCTTGCTGAGCTGGCTGGCAATCTTGCAAGCTGCCAACATGCAGTTTTGGCACTATCATAAAATGCACAGGTGCGATTGGTTTAATATCGATAAACGCAACTACATCATCATCTTCGTAAATTTTCTTCGTAAGGATACTACCTGCTATAATTTTACAAAATATACAATCTTCAGCCATTACCTTGTCCGACTTTCTTTCTCTGCAATACCAGACAAACCCTCGCGTCGCGCCAACTCATCGAGCACGTCTTGTAGCTTTAAGTCAGCCTTAGCTAACATAATTAGGGTATGAAACCACAAGTCTGCCGTTTCATAAATAATCTGCTCTTTATCATTATCTTTAGCGGCAATCACAACCTCAGTAGCTTCTTCACCCACCTTTTTTAAGATGCTGTCCATGCCTTTTGAATATAACTTAGCCACGTAAGATGTGTTTGGGTCTGCATTTTTACGTTGCTCTAGTAGCTCACTCAATCTTTCTAAAATATCACTCATGCTTTTCTGTTATAAATTTCTTCAGGATTTTTGATAATCGGTTTGTCAACTTTCCATGCTGGTTTACTAGAGTCGGCATCTTCTAATCTCTTAAAGAAGCAATTATGCCTTCCTGTATGGCAAGCAATTCCACCAACTTGTTCAACTTCTAACAAGATAACATCTTCATCACAGTCTAAGTGGATCTCATGGACTAGTTGCTGATGACCAGACTCTTCACCTTTACGCCATAATTTATTACGAGATCGTGACCAATACACGGCTTGTTTACTCTGCGCCGTGAGTTCTAACGCTTCGCGGTTCATCCACGCAAACATCAGCACTTTATTGCTGCCATGCTCTTGTGCAATCACAGGCACTAAACCATTTACATCAAAATGAACTTGATCTAACCAGTTCAAGTTCTGACCTCAACACCATGTTGTTGCATATACTGTTTAGCCTGTTGTACTGTAAATTCACCATAGTGAAAAATACTCGCAGCTAGCACTGCATCTGCTCCGCCAACTTTTACACCGTCGACCAAATGTTGCAGGTTACCCACGCCACCAGAAGCAATAATTGGCACATCTACTGCATTTGAAATCGCTTTGTTTAATGGGTTGTTAAATCCTATTTTAGTGCCATCACGGTCCATACTAGTCACCAATAATTCGCCTGCTCCTAAACTTACCATGTGTTTAGCCCAAGCCACAGCTTCTAGCCCTGTAGCTTTACGGCCGCCATGAGTAAATACTTCCCATCGAGGATTAATAGCATCACCAACTTGTTTAACATCAATCGCCACCACAATACACTGTGAGCCAAAACGGCTTGCAGCATCTTTTACCATTTGTGGATTCACCACTGCAGTGGTGTTGATACTCACTTTATCTGCACCTGCATTAAGCAGCCTGCGTACATCTTCAACCTCACGCACGCCACCGCCAACAGTGAGTGGAATAAACACTTGCGAAGCCACTTGCTCGACAATACCTAAAATCAACCCACGATTATCTGAGCTTGCTGTTATATCCAAAAACGTGAGTTCATCCGCGCCTTGCTCGTCATAACGGCGTGCAATCTCAACAGGGTCGCCCGCATCGCGCAATTCTAAAAAGTTAATACCTTTTACGACTCGACCATTAGTTACGTCGAGACAAGGAATGATGCGCTTAGCTAAACTCATATTTCCGGACTCATTTACTTAGCACTAAGCTCATCAGCAAGTTTTTGTGCTTCGGCAAAATCTAATGTGCCTTCATAAATCGCACGTCCTGTAATTGTGCCAATAATACCCTCACTAGCGACAGCGCAAAGACGCCTTACGTCTTCCAAATTAGTGACACCACCTGATGCAATTACTGGAATTGTTAAAGCTTGGGCTAAAGCCACTGTTGCCTCAATATTCACACCCGTTAACATGCCATCTCGACCGATATCAGTATATACAATAGAACTCACACCATAATCTTCAAACTTTTTGGCTAAATCAATTACGTCGTGACCTGTTAGTTTAGACCAGCCATCGACTGCAACTTTGCCCTCTTTTGCATCTAGACCAACCATGACTTGACCTGGAAATGCATCACATGCCTCATGTAAAAATCCTGGGTTTTTCACTGCTGCGGTGCCGATAATGACATAGTCAATACCACTATCTAAGTAGCGTTCAATGGTATCTAAATCACGAATACCGCCACCTAGTTGAATAGGAATATCACCACCCACACTTTTAACAATCGCTTTAATAGCGGCTTCGTTAATAGGCTTGCCAGCAAACGCACCATTTAAGTCGACTAAATGTAAACGTTTACCACCAAGCTCTACCCAATGTCGCGCCATTGCACCCGGATCTTCTGAGAATACAGTTGATTCTGCCATTAAGCCTTGTTTGAGCCTAACACAGTGACCATCTTTTAAATCGATTGCTGGAATAATTAACATAATGAATTGAATGTAATAAATAAATAGAATAGTAAATTGAATGAATTAGTATAAATTACTTTATATGATGTTAAATTTTACCATCCCAGCCTACAAAATTACTGAGCAATTGCAAACCTGCCGCAGCACTTTTTTCTGGATGGAATTGCACTGCAAACACATTATTAGTTGCAACCGCGCTAGTGAACCGTTTAGGGTATTCACTGTAGCCTGCTATTATGGTGTTATCTTCTGGTTGTACATAATAACTATGCACATAATAAAAGCGCGCGTTATCAGCGATGTTGTGCCACAACGGGTGTGTATTTTTTTGCTGAGTCACTTGATTCCAACCCATATGCGGCACTTTAAGTTTGCCCCCGTTAGCGTCCATCATGTACTCAGTAGCAAAACGCTTAACAGAACCCTTTAGTAAACCTAAGCCTGGCACATTGCCTTCTTCAGATTGCTCAAAGAGCATTTGCAAACCAATACAAATCCCTAAAAATGGCTTAGTTTTATAGGACTGCGTTACTGCATCACGCAAACCTCGGCTATCTAACTCACGCATGCAATCTGGCATGGCGCCCTGCCCTGGAAACACTACATGGCTGGCATTGAGTATGTGTTCGGCTTCACTCGTTACAATCACATGCGCATTAGGGGCAACATGCTCCAACGCTTTAGACACTGAGCGCAAATTGCCCATACCATAATCTACTACTGCGATTTCTGTTTGTTTCATCGATTTTTTAATAGTGCATTGCTAACAAAACTTTTAATATTACAAGTGTTTACAAGCTACCTTTTGTTGAAGGCATAATGCCTGCCATGCGAGGATCTAGCTCAATTGCCATGCGCAAAGCGCGACCAAAGGCTTTGAAAATAGTCTCGGCTTGATGATGCGCATTATGACCTTTTAAGTTATCAATATGCAAACTAACATTCGCGTGATTCACAAAACCTTGGAAAAACTCATGCACTAAATCCACATCAAACTCACCGATGGTTGCTCGAGTAAAAACGCACCCAAAAGATAAGCCTGGACGACCTGAAATATCGAGCACTACACGCGACAAAGCTTCATCTAATGGAACATAAGCGTGACCATAACGACGAATACCTTTTTTATCACCAACCGCTTTTGCAAATGCTTGACCCAACGTGATGCCAATATCTTCAACCGTGTGGTGCGCATCAATATGCAAATCACCTTTTGCTTGCACAGTAATATCCATCAGGCCATGGCGTGCAATTTGATCCATCATATGATCTAAAAATCCAATTCCACTATTAAAACTGGATGCACCTGTGCCATCTAAATTGAGGGTGACATTAATTTGAGTTTCTAACGTGTTACGAGTTATTTCGGCGCTACGCATTTGGCTAAATCCATCACTTATTAAAGTACTGCATTATTTCAAAGTTTTATTTTAACCCATCTAGCATTCACTTGGCATTTACAATTGCCTATTGATAGCGTTAAAGGCTTAATATTTAAGAATCTAAAAACAAAAACCCCAGTATAGGCTGGGGTTTTTGTTCTGATTTGTAATAATAAATTACTCAAATCGCTTAAATCATACTAAAAAACTTAAAGCTACTAGCTAAATAAGCCTTTTAACCAACCGAATAAACCACCACTTTCTTGGCTACCATGTGCAATTGCTGTTATTTCAGCTGCAGAAGCAGCAGGATCAACAGCACCGTAGATCGCAGCACCCGCGACAATGATAGTTGCGCCAGCATCACGCACTTGCGCAGTTGTTGCAGCTTTAACGCCACCAGCAACTGAAATATCAACGCCTAAATTTAAAGCAGAAACCATACTTAAATCGTTAAATGGTGTTTGACCAGCAGCTTGTTGATCTAAGCCAGTATGTACGCCAATGATGTGGGCGCCTAACTTAGCTACTTCAATAGTACGGGCTTTTTTATCAGCTACGTTGATTAAATCAACTTGTGCTTTTTTACCATACTTGTTGGCAACATCAATTACACCTTTGATAGTACCAATATCCGCAGTACCAAGTACTGTACAAATATCAGCACCTGCTTTATAAAATGGTTCAGCTTCGTAAAATCCAGCATCCATTGTTTTCAAATCAACTAAAATTTTGTTGTTTGGAAATTTTGCGCGTAATGTTTTAAGCAAATCAATACCATTGTGTTTAATACAAGGTGTACCAATCTCCAAAATATCTACATGTGGTGCCACTTTGGTAGCTAATGCAACCGTTGCGTCGAAATCTAGTGAATCTAGAGCCATTTGGGTTTGTGCCATTATACTTCCTCCAACTTACATAATATTTAATCAATTAACTTAATGCCCGTTCAGGGATAAGCCAACAACTCAATATTAGATTAAAAAATGAATTAGGGTTTTTGCACTGTAAGTACATTTCATCATAATAACCGTAGTTACGCAAAAAACTCAATAATTTCATCTGAATTCACGGATAATTGGTGAAATTAGTTCAAAAAATTTAAGTTATTTTGTATATAGAATTTAAAAAGAAGCGTTTTAATTAGTTTTTTTGGCATATATCGCACTTTTTTTAAACATTTATTCAGATACTCTTTATCAATATGCGATGAAGTGCATCTACTAACAAAGCAGACTCTTCATTTGTACCTATGGTGATGCGCAGATAATCAGAAATACGTTCAGGCTTTTTGAAATGTCGCACAATAATGCCTTGTTTACGGAGTTGGGCGGTTAGCACCTCACCTTTTTGCTTACTGTGTTTCGCAAAAATGAAATTTGCACCCGATGGTAGCGCACTAAAACCCAAGTCAATTAAGTCTCGTACCAAAAGCTCACGCGTTGCAATGACTTTATTGCAGGTTTCATAAAAGTAATCAATATCTTGCATCGCGGCTATCGCTCCAGCTGACGCGAATCGATCAATTGGGTATGAATTAAAACTATCTTTAACACGCATCAAAGCTTCAATTAAATCAGGGTGTCCAATCGTATAACCCACACGCAATCCAGCCAGTGAGCGGGCTTTTGATAGTGTGTGGCTCACCAGCAAGTTAGGGTAGGTGTTAATTAAACCAAGCGCTGATTCGGTACCAAAGTCAACATATGCCTCGTCTATTACCACAACGGATTGCGTGTTTGCTTTAAGTAAACGCTCTATGTCTACCAATGGCAAAGGTACACCAGTTGGTGCATTTGGGTTGGGGAAAATAATGCCGCCATTTGGCACCACATAATCGTCTATTTGAATTTCAAATTGGCTATTTAGAGCAACTGTCTGAAATTCAATATCATATAAACCACAGTAAACTGGATAAAAACTATAGCTAATATCAGGAAACAACAGAGGTAAATCATGTTTAAGCAAAGCTTGAAACACATGCGCTAATACTTCATCGGAACCATTTCCCACAAATACTTGATTGCTGTGTATGCCATAAGCACTATGCGTTTTGGCAATAACTGATTTTAGCATATCAGAGTTCGGATCTGGATATAAGCGGAGTGTATCTGCTGCTTCAGCTTTTAACGCGGTGATGACCTTTGGGCTTGGACCATAAGGGTTCTCGTTAGTATTAAGCTTAACTAGATTAGCTAATTTGGGTTGCTCGCCAGGCGTATATGGCGTGAGCTTATGGACAATATCACTCCAAAATTGACTCATAGTTTAAGCCTTCAAACGATATTCAGCACTACGTGCATGCGCATGCAAACCTTCACCATAAGCAAGTGTTGCAGCCACTTTACCTAACACTTGCGCGCCGTCACTTGATACCATAATCATGCTAGAGCGTTTTTGGAAATCATACACACCTAAAGGCGAACTAAAGCGCGCAGTTCGCGAAGTTGGTAATACGTGGTTAGGGCCGGCGCAGTAATCGCCAAGCGCTTCGCAAGTATCACGGCCCATAAAAATGGCACCAGCATGTTTAATTTTTTTGCTGAATTCTAGCGGGTTTTCTAACGACAACTCCAAGTGTTCTGGCGCAATATAGTTACTAATTTCCGCCGCCTCTTCTAAATCACAAACTAAAATTAAAGCGCCACGATCTTGGAATGATGTCTTGATAATATCTTTGCGTGGCATTTCTTCTACTAAGCGACAAATACTCTGCGTCACTTCATCTAAAAATGATGCATCGGGACTTAATAAAATAGCTTGTGCAAGTTCATCATGTTCGGCTTGGCTAAATAAATCCATAGCGACCCAATCAGGGTTAGTTTTACCATCACAAATCACTAATATTTCGGAAGGCCCTGCGACCATATCAATGCCTACCACGCCAAAAACACGACGCTTTGCCGCTGCAACGTAAGCATTACCTGGGCCAACGATTTTATCTACTTGCGGTACAGTTTCTGTACCATAGGCCAAGGCTGCAACCGCCTGCGCACCACCAATACAAAATACGCGATCTATACCGCATACTGCTGCTGCTGCTAAAACCAAGGCATTTTTCTCACCATTAGGTGTGGGTACGACCATAATTAATTCTTTTACGCCAGCGACTTTAGCTGGAATTGCGTTCATCAATACAGATGAAGGATAAGCCGCTTTACCACCTGGCACATACAAACCAACGCGGTCTAACGCAGTAATTTTTTGACCAAGTAAAGTGCCATCATCTTCTGTATAATTCCAAGATGTCATGACTTGTTTTTCGTGGTATTTTTTTACTCTATCGGCCGCATGTTGCAAAGCTGCTCGCTGCTCATTAGGTAGGTTATCGAGCGCTTGTTTTAACTCAGCATGCGGGACTTCGAGTGAAGCTAAGCTAGAGGCATTAGTTTTATCGAAGCGATTGGTATATTCCAACACAGACGCATCGCCGCGTTTTTTAACATCGCGTAAGATATTAGCCACCACTAAATCGATACTGTCATCTTGCGCAGTTTCAAATGCCAATAAAGCTTTTAGCTTGCTGTCAAAATCACTATCTGTACTTGAAAAACGTCTGATATCCATGACTTCTAATCCAATTATTCTTTAATCTATCTATTTCGTAATTGCGGTGCTGAAAGCATGAAGAATTGGCTGCAATTGCGTGCGATTCAACTTAAACGAAGCCTGATTAGCCACCAAGCGCGAACTAATATCACCCACTTCTTCAACAGCTGTTAAATGGTTAGCGCGCAATGTAGCGCCGGTGCTGACTAAATCGACAATCGCATCAGCCAAGCCAACTAATGGACCTAGCTCCATTGAGCCATACAATTTAATTAAATCAACGTGCATACCTTTTGCAGCAAAATGTTCACGCGCCGTTTTAACATATTTAGTCACAACTTTTAAGCGTGCGCCACGACGAATTGCGCCTAAATAATCAAAATCTTCACGTACAGCTACCATCATTTTGCATTTTGCAATTTGCAAGTCGAGTGGTTGATACAAACCTTCGCCACCATGCTCATCCAACACATCTTTACCAGCAATACCCAAATCTGCAGCACCATATTGCACGTAAGTTGGCACATCGGTTGCACGTACAATAATAAGACGTACATCATACCGATTAGTTGCCAAAATCAGCTTGCGTGATGATTCTGGATCTTCCGCGGGAATAATGCCTGCCGCCGCTAGCAAAGGTGTAGTTTCTTCAAAAATCCGACCTTTAGATAATGCGATGGTAATCATGCTTAATTCACTCTTTTCACATCTGCACCTAAGCTGTTTAGCTTTGCTTCTAAGTTTTCATAGCCACGATCTAGGTGATAAATCCGCTCAATCACAGTTTCACCTCGTGCCACTAAACCAGCTAACACCAAGCTTGCTGAAGCGCGTAAATCTGTTGCCATCACGGTTGCGCCATCTAAATATGACACACCTTTTACTAATGCAGTATTGCCGTCAATACTAATATCTGCGCCCAAACGCTGCATTTCTTGCACATGCATAAAGCGATTTTCAAATATGGTTTCAGTGACTTTAGAAACACCTTGTGCCACGATATTCATCGCCATAAATTGTGCTTGCATATCAGTAGGAAAGGCTGGATGAGGGGCAGTACGAATATTCACGGCTTTCAGTTTTGCATAACCATCAGCTTCAATCGTAATGCTATTTTTATCACTATTAACAGTTGCCCCTGCATCGCGTAATTTCTCGATGACAGCATCAAGCAAATCTGCGCGTGCGTTATTAAGCCTAACCTTGCCACCCGTCATTGCGGTAGCCACTAAGTAAGTACCGGCTTCAATACGATCGCACACTACAGCGTGTTCAGCGCCTGAAAGACGCTCAACACCTTCAATTGTAATGACATCAGTACCAACACCAGTGATTTTTGCACCCATTTTAGTAAGGCATTCCGCCATGTCGACCACTTCTGGCTCTTTAGCAGCATTTTCCAATACCGTAATACCATTGGCCAAGCTGGCTGCCATCATCAAATTTTCAGTACCTGTAACGGTCACCAAATCCATGTAGTAACGCGCACCTTGTAACCGCTTATTGGGTAAATGCTTAGTTGTTGCTTCAATATACCCGTGCTCAATATGAATTTCTGCACCCATGGCCTGCAAGCCTTTAATGTGCAAATCTACAGGGCGCGAGCCAATAGCACAACCACCAGGTAGTGAAACACGCGCATGACCAAAACGCGCCAGTAACGGACCTAGCACCAAAATAGAGGCACGCATGGTTTTGACCATTTCGTATGGTGCTTCTTGATTTGTAATCAAACTGGCATCTAAAGTGACTTTATCGTCAATTACAGTGACTTTTGCGCCCATGTTTTCTAATAATTTAATCGTAGAACCTACGTCTTTTAGCGCAGGCACACTCGATAACTTCAAAGGCGTTTCGGCTAACAAGGCAGCACATAAAATAGGCAGCGCTGCATTTTTTGCACCTGAAATCGTAATTTCACCGTTTAAACGATTGCCGCCTTGAATGACTAATTTATCCAATTACTTAGCCCCATCCAACGCTGTTTGAAGCTCGCCACTTTCATGCATCGCACGCATAATATCGGCTCCGCCGATGAACTCACCTTTGATATAAAGCTGAGGGATCGTTGGCCAATTAGCATAAATCTTGATGCCTTCGCGGACTGCTGGATCTGCCAGCACGTCAATCGCCTTATATTGGGCGTTACACGCATCTAAAATTTGTGTTGCTAGGTTTGAAAAACCACATTGTGGAAATTTTGGACTACCTTTCATGTACAACACAACAGGGCTACCACTCACTTGATTTTTTATTGTTTCTTGCGCATCCATATTCATTCCAATTTAAAAGTTTAATATTCAAAATCCTGAAATCAGCAAAGTTCTACATGCCAAAAGGGGATATTGCCACGAAATTTACTTCATACTTGCCCATGCTTCAGGGGTATGAGTCTTCATAGACAGTGCATGAATTTCCGCACGCATCCTATCACCCAATGCCGCATACACTAGCTGGTGCTGAGCTACCATGCCTTTGCCGATGAACTGAGGGCTCACAATTACTGCTTCAAAGTGTGTACAATCATCACCTAATACTTTGATGTAATCACAGACCAAATGCGCCGTAATATAATTTTCTAGTTGTGCTGCACTTAACAAATCACTAACCCTTCAATTTAAACTTTACGTTACTATCAATTAGCCACGCAATTTATAACCAGATTTTAACATTTTTAGCGTAAGCCATGCTAATAAGAGGAATGTTGCACCCACGACCATAATGCTTAACCACGGCGAGACATCGCTTACACCAAAAAAACCATAACGAAACCCATCAATCATGTAAAAGAATGGATTGATTTGTGACACTTTTTGCCAAAACGGTGGCAATGAATGAATAGAATAAAATACACCCGATAAAAAAGTGAGTGGCATGATAATAAAGTTTTGAAAGGCGGCCATTTGATCAAATTTCTCAGCATAAATGCCAGCGATAATTCCAAAAGCGCCCATCAAAGCACTACCTAACAAGGCAAAAGCTATTATCCATATTGGGTGCACGAGTGGAATTTCTACAAACCACCTCGCAACTAGGTACACGCTCAAACCAACAGCCAAACCACGAATGACCGACGCCGATAAAAATGCAATAAAAAATTCTAAAAAAGTCAGGGGGGTGAGCAATAAAAACACAATACTGCCCATGACTTTGGATTGAATAATACTTGATGAGCTATTAGCAAATGAATTCTGCAATAGCGACATCATCATGAGGCCAGGAATCAGAAAGGCCGTGTAAGCTACACCAGGATAAATCTGCACATGACCTTCGAGTACATGAGAAAAAATTAATAAGTACAGTAAAGAGGTGACTACTGGTGATGCAACTGTTTGAAAGGCCACGCGCCAAAAACGTAGTAGTTCTTTTTTAAATAAAGTCCACATGCCTCGGGTAGAAGGAGTAATCAATATCACTAATGAGCACCTGCAAGTGAAAATTGGCTTTTGCCTTCTTGATTACTACCCACTAATGATAAAAACACATCCTCCAAATCCGCTTCAATAAGTTGTAAATCTTGTACTTTAAGACTCGCCGCACGCAGTTCCGCAAGTACAAACTCCACTTGTGCCACATCACTCAAACTTAAGGTAAACACACCTTTATCAACAGAACGTAACAATGGTGCAATTGAACTAGGCAAAATAACCTCACCTAAGTTGACTCTCAAATTTTTACCAGTAAAGGTTTTGAGTAGATTGGTTGTAGTATCTAAAGCTACTATTTCACCCTGCTTCATCATTGCCACGCGTGAACAGAGAGTTTCAGCCTCTTCTAAATAATGAGTAGTTAGAATAATAGTGTGGCCATCGCGGTTGAGCTTTTTAATAAACTCCCACAACATTTGACGCAGCTCAACATCCACCCCTGCCGTGGGCTCATCCAATACGATAACTGGCGGCTTATGCACTAGCGCCTGAGCAATCAGTGCACGACGCTTCATGCCGCCAGAAAGCTTGCGCATATTGGTATGCGCTTTATCCGTTAAGCCCAAACCCTCAATGACTTCATCGACCCACGCATCATTTTCACGACCACGCCCAAAATAGCCAGCTTGAAAACGTAACATTTCACGTACATTAAAAAATGGATCAAACACCAACTCTTGCGGCACTACGCCTAGGTTTAAGCGTGACTCCTGATATTGATTCACGGTATCAAAGCCCATCACAGAAACGCTGCCACTGCTCGGCTTTAATAACCCAGCCAAAGTGTTTATTAAAGTCGATTTACCTGCACCATTCGGGCCTAACAATGCAAAAAACTCACCTTGCTCAATTGTTAAGTCAACGCCATTTAGTGCATGCAAGCCACCGAATTGCTTATGCAACTGATTGATTTTTACCGCTGGCTGATGGTATTTTTGTTGCAAAATGGCTTTCTTTAATGAGTAATGATAGCGATTAGTTAAGAATAAAAAATCGCCCAGTAGCGATTTATATACAATAATTTATAAGATTAATAGATAGAGCTAAATATAATAAATTCAATGCATTCAAATTTATTGTACTGTGAATAATTCGAAATATTAACTTGCAATTATTTCGTCAACGCCATATAACTTTGCCAAACTCACTAAATTTTGCGGGAAGTTAATAAATTTAATGCTCGCTTTTTCAACCTTGGCACGGCGCTCCCACTCCAATATCAAGCTTATTGCAGAGGTATCTACATCGGTCACTTCCTTAAAGTCAATAGTTGTGGGCTGCGTAAAATTTAACGCAATGCTTTCGCTAAGTAACATACTGGCATTTGCAAATACTACATCGCCGCTTAATAGCCACTGCTCATTATTTTGAATAATCTGTGTCATAAACTGCATGTATTGAAGCTTATTTATTTTTTATCAGCTTTGTTTTTATCCGCTAATTTCTTAGTCAAAGAATCTAAGCCATTTTGGCGAATTTCATTGCTGAATTGGCTACGGTAATTGGTTACCAAACTCACATTTTCTACTACAATATCAAATACTTTCCAGCTACCATCCGCTTGCTTTTCTAAAGAGTAATCTAGCTCAATTGGTTGTGCGCCAGATTGAACAATCTGTGATTTAACCGCAGCAACAGTATCCGCTGGCAAAAGTTTTAAAGGCTTATAGTCAATCGTTTGATTTTTATATTTTGATAAAGCAGTAGCATAAGTACGCAATAACAAACTTTTAAACTCAGCTTGAAACGCTGCTTTTTGCGGCGGCGTTGCGCGTAACCAATTTTTGCCAAGCACTAAGCGTGACACCGTATCAAAGTTAAAATTAGGTAAGATTTTTTCTTCTGCCAAGCTGAATATTTTTTGTGTATTACCTGCTTGTATGTCTTTATCTTGCTTAATAATCGCTAAAACATCATCTGAGGTTCTTTTAACTAAAACATCAGGTGCCTCTGTCGCTTGAGCAATGTTAAGTACTAGTCCAAAAGTTAATGTTGCTACTAATTGTACGAATTTATTCATTATTTACTCTCTACTTTTACCATTATGATGACCAAAATTTAACTAAGTACTTACCATACTTAAAAATCAAAGTCGGCTTTTGGCTTTAGGTTCTGATTCAGTTGTTGTCTTACCATCTCCAGTGCCCTCCGATGCTTTGTTAAACATAAATTTACTAATTAATTTTTCTAGTACCATTGCATCTTGTGTGTGCGAAATCTTATCGCCGTCTTTTAAATTAACGCTCTCGCCACCCGTTTCAATGCCCAGATATTGCTCTCCTAGTAAACCAGCAGTTAAAATGCTTGCATTTGTATCTTTTGAAAACTGAAAGCGTTTGTCAATCTTAAGCGCTACAACTGCTTCATAAGTTGTGGGGTCAAATTTAATATTATCAACACGACCAATTACCACGCCTGCACTTTTAACTGGTGCATTGCGTTTTAAGCCACCAATATTTTCAAAAGCTGCGGTCAAAGTATAAGTATCCCCTAGATTGTTACTAGTTAGATTACCCGCTTTCATTGCCAGCCCAAATAAGGCGGCAACACCCAATACAACAAATATGCCAACCCATAAATCAATTGCTTTTCTTTCCATACGGTCAATCCTTTACTTTAGATGACTACTTAACGCTTTTTTACATAGTTATACAGTGAGCATCAAAGACGTTAAAATAAAATCCAAACCCAATATTGCTAATGAAGAGGTCACCACGGTGCGGGTAGTAGCGTAGCTTACGCCTTCAGCAGTAGGTGGCGCATCAAAGCCTTCAAACAAGGCGATCATGGTACAAGCAACTCCAAATACCAAACTTTTGATGACACTATTTAATATATCAAATCTAAAGTCCACTTGTGCTTGCATTTGCGACCAAAACGCACCGTCATCAACGCCCAACATCGGCACAGCAACTAAGTAACCGCCCAGAATGCCCACCATAGAAAACATCACTGCTAAAATTGGCATAGAAATAACACCAGCCCAAAACCTTGGCGCCACAACACGGGCAATCGGGCTGACCGCCATCATCTCCATGGCAGAAAGCTCCTCATTGGCCTTCATCAAGCCGATTTCCGCTGTAATGGCCGTGCCCGCACGTCCTGCAAAAAGTAGCGCTGTAACCACAGGACCAAGCTCGCGAATGATAGACAATGCCAATACAACACCTGTGTAATCAGGTGAACCAAACTGGCGCAATACATAAAACATCTGCAATGCTAACACCATGCCCACAAAAAAGCCTGATACTAAAATAATCTGCATTGACAACACACCCGTAAAATAAATTTCTCGGATAGTTAAATGTAAGCGTCTAAAGCTTTCGCCAGAAGACACAATAATCAGCATAAACAATCTCATGCCAGAACCCAAGCGCCATAGCCTGTCTATCATACGGACGCCTACGCCTCGTAGGGCCTTAGCAAACCCATTAAAGAAACTGTTCAAAGTTTAAACCTTAAGCAGATATAGGAGATTATTGAGCCAAAAAATACCATAAGATAGGTGATGTTCAGTAGTTGAATATTAAATGTTTAGGCCTTGTAACCCATTAGTTCTGCTCTGTAGTCAGGGGCAGGGTAATGAAATGGTACAGGACCATCTTTTTCGCCATGTACAAATTGATGTACAAAGGGCAAATCGGAATTACGCAAATCATCCGGCGTGCCTTCTGCAGCCACTACGCCATTTGCAACAAAATATACATAATCAGCAAATGAAAAAGTTTCTTCTACATCATGCGTTACAATAATTGAGGTTGCGCCTAAAGTATCGTTTAAGGTACGGATTAAATCGCAGATCACACTCATTGATATAGGGTCTAAGCCAGCAAAAGGCTCATCATACATAATAATATCTGGGTCTAGCGCCACGGCACGTGCCAAAGCTACACGTCTTGCCATACCACCAGACAACTCAGCAGGCATCATTTTATGGGCGCCGCGCAAACCGACGGCGTTTAGCTTCATTAGCACTAAATCGTGAATCATCGACAAAGGTAAATCTGTATGTTCACGTATTGGAAAAGCAACATTATCAAACACACATAAATCTGAAAACAGCGCACCCCGCTGAAATAACATACCCATTTTACGACGTAAATCGTAAAGCCCGCTACGATTTTGTTGGTGTACTACCTTACCAGTCACTCGCACCTCGCCTTTTGTTGGCCTTAACTGCCCACCTATTAAACGCAGCAAGGTCGTTTTTCCGCTACCACTACCACCCATAATTGCAACTACCTTGCCACGCGGAAACGACATATTAATGCCTTTGTGCAGCATGCGTGTTTTGTAACCAAAGCTTAAGTTATCAATTTCGACGATATTATTGGTCATGGGATTAGGCAATCAAAAATTCTTATTATTAAAGATCAACATGTTAATGCATATTACTCAAATTTAGTTTAATCAGCGTTATTTTTGATTTATAGCAACTGATATTAACAATTAACAAATATAGTTTACATTGAATACCGAATCAAAATAAAAAAGCCCACAAGATGTGAGCTTTATTTAAATATTACTTTCTGTTGATAAACCAGAAAATCATGACCCTTAGAAAGTAAGGCATACCGTATAGGTATCAGAAGGCAATAAGTTAATGGCAGCAGTAGTTAATCCTGCACTTGGAGTTCCAGATTTGACAGCTCTTACAGACCCGGTTGAAGTTTCACCATCATCCAACGTAGTATCTAACTGAACAGCAAACCTACCTAAAATACCGTCAGAACACACAACATATGCACCTGTCATGCCTGTAATAGTGGAAAATCCCGATACACTTTGCACACCAATCAAACCACCATCTGCATTTTTTGGTTGATAAACGTTGTTGGCTGCGCAACTCACTGCCGTTGGCCCTGGAGCTAAACCAGCTAATCTCACATGGTTCCAAAAAACACAAGACTCATCACCATCTGTTGTTGTATTCCACGCGCCTTGTATTACTCCATTTTGTGTGCCAATTGCGGCATTTACACCACCAATGTGTGTATTAGCTGCATGATCATCACCCGGTA
This sequence comes from Methylophilaceae bacterium, assembly GCA_014378915.1. Classification (GTDB taxonomy): domain Bacteria; phylum Pseudomonadota; class Gammaproteobacteria; order Burkholderiales; family Methylophilaceae; genus JACMMS01. The sequence goes on along the minus strand of JACMMS010000068.1, from coordinate 15,476 downwards.
AAGCTTTGAATCTATCTTGATATCCATAAATGTAAACTTGTGTATTCTTAAAGTCAGACGCCATATTTTTTACTTTAGCGCTGTTAATCAGCTCCTGCCCTTTAAGCACACCACCTAGTAGCAAGCCGATAATAACTAGGACAATTGCCAGCTCGATTAGGGTAAAACCCGATTGTTTTTTCATTGTGGTATCCTTTGCCTAAACGCTTACATTATTTGGAGTTTTATAGTAATAAGCGGTGACTAATTAATTTTGTAATAGATATTATGCAAACAACATGCCAATATAAAACCTTGCCAAACTCCAAGCCAATGGCTGTCTTAAGTATTGTTGCCCTGCTTAAAACTCATCATCTCGACGAAATATCATCTAAATTGTCAATTAATTGTCAATCTTTACTAACTTGTATGTGAGCCGCTTGCCATGCTAAATAGACTCAAAATGAATACTGTATTAGTAAGTAACTCCCATAGGGTTATGGGGTTAATGTTGCTATTTTTGCATGCGTTTTTGATTTGGGATGTTTCAGATCATTATGTAAGACAAGCATTTTTTTTATGTCATTATGGATTATTTTTAGCTTGGCAACCTGTTTGGCGTGGTTCTGAAAAGCTGAGTCTCCCAGCAGGCTTATTCTTATTGGCTATTGGCGGACTCGGGTTTTATTTCACTAATTGGTGGTTAGCGGGTTTTTGGATTGCCGTTTTGTTTGGCCTGCTAGGTGGGCGAGTATTGTCAGGGCAAGATGATCCCAACCGTAATAGCTATATTTTTGCAGCGAGTTATTTATTATCCATGTTATTGCTATGGATAGTACCTGAGTTGCTAGGCGCTAAAGATGATATTGCAGCAGCAAAATTTGTAGTGTATTACGCAGTGCCTATTTTACCGCTAATCATTTTAGTGGTTGGTAGGCAATCAGTTAAGTCAGATCAAGCCCCGATTATTGACTTTTTTTATACACTACTACTCATGCTGATTGCACTTATTTTAATTTTAAGTAGTTACGTCATTGGTACGTTAAAAGTATCTAATTATTTAGAAGTAATTTTTATTAGTGTATTTGGATTGGCTTTTACTTTAGTTGCATTTAGCTGGCTATGGAATCCACGTACGCAATTTTCAGGTGTGGAACTACTCATGTCGCGCTACTTACTGAGTGTGGGCATGCCATTTGAGCGATGGGTGAAAAGTATTGCACGGCACGCACAAGCCAAATCAAACGCCAAAGATTTTATGCAAGCTGCCATGCAAGAAATTAGCGCTTTAGAATGGGTGCAAGGTGCCAAATGGCTTGCAGATGAGGCGCAAGGGGAGCTTGGTACGGTATCACCCCATGCAACAATACTAAATTTTCATGATTTGCATATGACTCTTTATACCCGCTGGCAACTCACACCCGCATTATATCTGCATGTTAAGTTGTTAACACAAATTATGGGTGAATTTTATGAGGCAAAACGCCGTGAAGAAACGTTGCGCCAAAACACCTATATGCAAGCATTTTACGAAACAGGGTCACGCCTAACGCACGATATTAAAAATATTCTGCAATCGGTAGGTACATTATGTTCAGCTGCCGAACAATCGAATAAGGATAACGAACCTGAAGATGATCAAGCGTTACTTAAATTATTACGCCGACAATTACCTGTTTTAAATCAAAGAATCGCTTCAACTTTAGATAAACTTAAGGCGCCAAGTGAAGATAAAAAACGCCAAGAAAAAATAAGTTTTTGGTGGCATTCTCTCATGCAGCGTTACCAGTATAGCCAGTTGGAATTTATCACAGGTGAAATGCCTAAGTTTGAAATTAATGCCGAGGCTTTAGACGGTGTGTTAGATAATTTGCTGCAAAATTCCATTGAAAAAGCTAAATCACAGCCCAGTATTTGGATTAAAGCAGAAGTTATCACTCATGCAGAACACTTTACCTGCGAGGTATCGGATACTGGCACGGCTATGCCAAAACAGGTTGCAGAAGACTTGTTTAAAAAACATATTAACTCTGCAAATGGACTTGGCGTGGGCTTATATCATGCTGCGAAACAAGCAGAGCAAGCAGGCTATAAACTAAGCTTAGTTAATAACACAAATGGTGAAGTGCGCTTTAGGGTGGAGTTGGTGCATGATAATGAAGCTTAGTTAAGAAAGACAACGCCAACTTGCCGCGTTTAAATATTGCGTCACTCAGCCGCTAAAAAATGTAAGCCGCTGAATAACGCAATCTCGTAATTTACAACGTTCCGTAAGAATGCAAGCCACTTAAAAACATATTCACACCTAAAAAGGCAAAGGTAGTAACAAGTAAACCTATAAGTGCCCACCAAGCTAAAACTGGGCCGCGTAAGCCTTTAACCATACGCAAGTGCAACCAAGCAGCATAATTAAGCCATACAATTAACGCCCATGTTTCTTTAGGATCCCAAGACCAGTAACCTCCCCAAGCCTCTGCTGCCCAAAACGCGCCTAAAATGGTAGCGATGGTGAAAAATGCAAAACCAACGGCAATCGATTTGTACATTAAATCATCTAGCAGATCTGGTTTAGGCAAAAATTTAACCAATACACCCTGTGCTGTAGCCGTGCCTAAAATAAACAATGCTGCCCATAAAAGCCAAGTAAAAAATGGATAAAAATGTAGTACAAACGTGCCAAAAATCGCGGCTGTTAATGTCAAACCTGTTGCAGTTAACAACTGTTTTTTTTCCGCACCCGATACTGGTTGATTGCCTAATAAGTAAGCCCAACCTACTGCAGCTGCAAGTGAAAATGATCCGTAACCAATAAAATTAGCTGGCACGTGAATCTTCATCCAATACGATTGCAAAGCGGGCACTAGTGGCTGAATATTATTGGCATGACGGTCAAATGTGTACCACAAAATAAAGCCGACAGCTGCACTAATAATGAGTAAAACAAAGCCGCCAAGTTGTTTAGTTTTAAATTTTTGTTCGTAATGTAAATAGAGTAATGCGGTAATTAAGCTAAATAATATAAACACTTCATATAAGTTACTGATTGGAATATGACCGACTTCTGGCGCAATTAAATACGATTCATACCAACGCACCATTAGCCCTACAAAGCCCATGAGCACCGCACTCCATGTGAGCGCAGAAGCAACCTTGCCTGCAAATACCGAGCGTGTGAATAAAGCAAACCAGTAAGTCACCATTGCCAATACAAATAAAACATTCATCCACATAATGGCAGATTGGCTAGAGATTAAATATTTGAGTAAGAACGCTTGAGTAGCACGCGCTTGGTCGCCATGATAAAGGCTTATCGAGAATAAACTAACAACTGCGACACCCATAGTTAAGCCACGCATGGCTTTCCACTGCCAGCCTAACCAACTAAATACCGCTGTAAATATAAACAAAAAACTCACTTCATAGATATCCATAAAGTGCGCGTATTTGTTATAGGCAAATAATGCACCCACCATTAGTAATGAGGCGTATAGGTAATCTGGCCAATTTAAGCGTTGTAATAAACTTTGTGGTTTGTAATTTAATGCATCTGTACTCATGATGATTCTCCTAATTTACTACTTATATTTTTATGCATTCACTACCCAATAATTGCTTATAATTTAAGCAGTTAGTAGTGGTTGCAACTGCTCGCTATATAATTTGAACTCTTGTTCAAAATCTAAATTTTTACGGTTAGATGCCATCGCAAATAATACTTGACTATGGTTAATATTGACATAAGCACTCGGCTTAATTAATAACCAAATACGTCTTTCACGCACATAAAACATTGAAAAAATACCTAATACTAACAATGCCGAGCCCAAATATACCCAAAACTGTCCTGGCGACTTAGTCAGTTGTAAGCCACTTGCTTGTTTTTGCTCATAGTGCGCTAACTGTAAATAGTAGGGCGCTCCGTAAAAAAACGTGTCACTAAATGCGTTAAGGCTATCTAACACCAAGCGCTGTGATTTCTCACTATTTTTTACATTATTTAACTTAAGCGCTGGAAGTTTAGCAGCTGCTAAGCCCATGCTATAAGCTTCGAACCCTGCCGCGTTAATCATTTTCACATAAGTTTGTGCCGCTTTTTCGCGCTGTGCAGGTGGAACGCGTTTTTCAATGGCTTCCGCTAAATGCGTATATCCACCCTTTGCAAACGTTTGGAGTAGTTGCACTACACTTTGTTCAAATTGTGTTTTTGTCGCATCGTCAAATTTGTTACCAAAAGTCGCGCTAGCTAAACGATGCGCAATTTCAGGATAATATGTGCTATTCAGCATCACACTCTTAAACTGCATAAAGCTTTCTAAAGAGCCATCTTCGTCTGCAGGAATACGTAAGTAATGAAACTCATCTTGCACTGTTTCACGCATGCCTGAAATGAAATAGTACTGACCTTCTATTTGCATTGGCTGCATATAAGTTACATATTCGCGCGCTTGACCTTGCTGATCACGCAATTTATATGTGATGTTAGGCCCAACGTTGCGTGGCTTGCCTTTGCCATCTGGCGATAAATTTAAAATATTGAATAATCGAAAATCATTAAACTCAACTTTTAGTGCATGCGCGCCCGCGCCAAGGTCGCTTTTACTAAATATTGCGCCACTTAATTTTTGCGTTTCTGAATTGAACAAATTGAACACATTAAAATCAAGGTTAGTACCGCCATCTTGAAAGTCAGATTGATAAATCGCTATACCTTTGTAGGTAAAAGGATGATTCACACGAATCGTGGTAGCAATTGGTTGAGCTAGTGCTGGATCAGTAATCACTAAATCACTCTCAAATGATTTAGGCTGGCCTGTTGCATAGTTTTCCATGCGAAAATCTTTAAGGGCGATACTAAATGGCAAATCTTGTACCAAATAACCATCGCGAATACGCACAAAAGCCGTATTACCTGCAGCGCCCTCGTTGAGCGTCATATTGGCTCTAAATGAAGGATTGCCAGGAGATAAACGACTTATCTTTGCAACTTCACCCACTGGAATATCTAACGTTTCAATTTTTTTATGACCAAGTAACTCTTGGATTTTAAGCGGCAAATTGCCGTCTAGCAAACCACCAAAGCAAATCACAACAATGGCAGCATGGGTCAATATATAGCCTAACCGCTGATAGGAACCCGCTTTTGCAGCAATTAATTCGCTGCCATCTGGATGAGCTTTTAATTTATAACGAAAGTTTTTGGCGGATAAAAAAGATAGCAATTTTTCTTTTGTAGCAGCATGGTCATAGGGTATTTCATAATTTTTTTTGTGTTCAAAAGCGCGTAATGATTTTTCCGTGGCGCCTTCTTTGAAGGCTTTAAGTTCTTTCAACATCATTGGGCTATTGCGCGTAACGCAAAGACTTGTAGAAATGACCAAAAACAATAAAATCACTAAAAACCATAGACTGTGATACACATCGAACAAACCGATTTTCTCAAAACTTTGAAACCAGAATTGTCCAAATTTAATAATGTAATCTTCGTACACTTGGTTTTGTTTAAGTACGGTACCAATCACGGAAGCAATACCAAGTAGGCTCAGCATGCTAACAGCAAAGCGCATTGAGCTTAGTAGCTCATAAAATTGCCTAGAAAATGACGGTGTAGTTTTCAAGAGAGAATGTGTTTCAAAAAAAGGATTAACGACGGAATATAGATTTTCGACTACAGAGCTTTAGAACTAACTTTTATCAACAACGTTCGCAACAAAATAAAAGGGCGACATGTTGTCGCCCTTAAATCATCAAAAACCTAACGTAATCCTTGCATGTAATCTGCCACTGCAGCCATTTCTTGATCTGTTAATTTGACTGAAATTGCCGTCATCATTGGCGCGTTTGCACGCTCTCCAGTTCGGAAAGCTTTTAACTGTACCAAGTTGTAGTCTGCATGTTGGGCAGATAGTCTTGGAAACTGCTTAGGTAGCCCTGCACCAGTAGCGCCATGACAAGAAGCACAGGCAGGTACATTGGTTTTTTGGATGCCACCCCGATAAATTTTTTCGCCTATAGAGCCATGACCATTAGTTTTTGCGACATCTAATGTAGTTTTTTGCTCAGAGAAATAAGTAGCTAAATTTTGCATATCCTCTGATGACAATGCCGCTGCCATGCCACCCATAATCGCATTAGCACGTGTGCCCTCTTTAAAGTTAGTGAGCTGTTTCACAATGTATTCTGGGTGTTGACCTGCTAATTTTGGATTAAGCGTGATTGAACTGTTACCATCCACATTATGACAAGCAGCACATACTGTAGTAACGATTTGCTGTGCTGTTCTTTTTTCTACCACAGCTGGTGCAGCGGCTACTGCAACCTCGGCAGACTTAGTTGCCGCTTGAGATACATTGACGCTCAGCATATTCATGCTTAATAAAGTTAAAGCCAGTGCACTGCCCATTTTTTTAATATTAACGCTCATCACAACTCCTACAAGTTTTTCAAATATTTTGATCTAGACTGACAAGTACTACGAATTGATAGTTAAGGCGGATGAACTGTTTAATACAGCCTTAACTGACTTTAATTTTTAGATACTATAGTTTTAACGTTATTACTTAAACAGAACGCTATTTTATAGAAAAGCCCCAACTCGTGATAGCATTTCCGTAATTTCTGTCATTAATCAATCGAGTAACTCATGCCTTTGTTTCAAAATGCTGCGTTTTTTATATCAGCAAACAATTTAAGCGACTTACCTTCCGCCAGTGGCTTAGAAGTCGCATTTGCTGGTCGCTCTAACGCAGGTAAATCTAGTGCACTTAACACCTTAGCTAACCACAATCGTTTAGCCTTTGTCAGCAAGCAGCCAGGACGCACGCAGTTGATTAACTTTTTCACTTTAGGCAATGATCGTCATTTAGTAGATTTGCCGGGTTATGGTTACGCTAAAGTACCAGAAGCAATGCGTAAACATTGGCAATCGGTATTGGCTGATTACCTAAGCCGTCGCACCAGTTTGTTTGGCTTGGTACTAGTGATGGACTGCCGTCATCCACTTACTCATTTGGATAGACAAATGCTAGATTGGTTCTGCCCGAGCGGAAAACCTGTGCATGTTTTACTCACGAAATCAGACAAGCTATCTCGCCAAGCCGCAACACAAGCTTTACGTGATGTCAGTAAAGAGTTAATTGAAACATGGGGTACACCGTATAATGGCAAATGTACCATTCAACTATTTTCTAGCCTAAAAAAACAGGGCGTAGAAGAAGCTGAGAAGGTAATTGGCGAGTGGCTGTTTAATCCTGAAAATGCACCCGAAGTGTTAGGCTAAACTGCACATCGGATAAATACTAAATCCCAAACACAATGCCCAAGCTTAATGCCGCGATTTTCAAATTTAGTTAGGGGCCTGTAAGCAGGTTTTTCTGCATAAGGTGTATTAGTTGAATTACACTTAATCTCATTATTGAGCGCGGTGTTTTTAAGCAGCGGCTCATCTTGCAGAATTTGTAGTACCCATTCTGCATATTCTTGCCAGTCAGTTGCCACATGCAAATAAGCACCGACTTTTAACTTACTGCATAAAAGTTTAACGAACTCGGCCTGAATCAATCTACGCTTGTGGTGACGTTTTTTATGCCATGGGTCTGGAAAGAAGATATGCACGCCATCCAAACTCGAATCAACAATCATATTGTTCAACACCTCAACCACATCGTGCTGTATAACTCGCACGTTAGTAAGCGACAACTCTTCAATTAACTTAAGTAATGCACCAACTCCAGGCGTATGCACTTCCACTCCTAGAAAATCTAACTCAGGCGCATGCTGAGCAATATGGGCAGTGGCTTCACCCATGCCAAAGCCAATTTCTAGAATTTTTTTGCTTTCGCCACGATTAAAAACAGTTGATAAGTTTAGTGTTTTTACAGTGTATTGAATACCAAACTTTGGCAATCCATTCTCTAAAGCACGCGCTTGCCCTACTGTTAAACGCCCTTGGCGCAATACAAAACTGCGAATTGGTCGATACTTTAGTAATTCACTGTTTTCTTGATTATTTTCTTCTGTCAAACTTTTTTCCATCATACTTAATTATACCATTTTGAGCCTTAAACCTTGTAGGAGGCACGCCTCATGCCGATTAAATGTTAGGTGCTAAATTGACAATTATTTAAAGCTATATACTTTGCTTTCGCGATGGGGCGTCTCTCCTACATAAAAACTTAAAGGGTATGACGTTTATCACCTTGATCAAATCCCGTCAGTGATACATGTATACCTTTAGTAAGCGCTATAACTTTAAATAAATCACCCATTTCAGCAGGGGATACTAATTTTTGTACGGCTGAAACCGCTGGCAGATAGGCCGCAAAATCATTGGGGGACACTTGGTTTAGTAACTCGGTGATACCACAGTTAATTAAAAATTGTGCTTGGCTAGTATAGCCCGCGACATCTAGCCCATGACTGTAGCCAGCTTCTGCTATTTCAGTGAAATTTACGTGAGCAGTAATATCTTGCAAGCCAGCGTAAATCAAGGGGTCACTGTTTGCATAATGTTGATAGTGACACATCAGCGTGCCATGATTGCGTTGCGGGTGGTAGTACTCTTTGGCACTAAATCCGTAATCTATCATCAAGATGATGCCATGTTTTAGCAAGCCCGCTAAGTTAGCAATCAAGCCATTAGCAGCAGGGCAAAATTCTGTTATGTATGGATTTGGTAGCTCATACTGCTTAGCCATTTTAAGCAAACTATCATCGGCAATTGGTTGATTTTTCCATATAAACTCCTCAGCACACACACTCACACCACGCTCCTGCAAGCCATACTCAGTATTAGCCAGCACATGCACAGAAATGGCATCTAGTACCTCGTTACCTAATATTAAGCCTGTAAACGCTTGAGGTAAGGTTTCTAACCAAATTACCTTCGCTGCTAATTCGTTTGGTAATAACTTGTAGATTGTTTCATGCTGCACTTGACGTAAGTGATTACTAACTTCGAGAATATAATAATGCGCTGGAAGTTGATTTTTTAAACTTAGCACTAGCAGCAAATCAACAGCCAATAGTCCAGTACCAGCGCCCAACTCCAACACGCTGCCACTGGTGATCTCTACAATCTGCACAACTTGTTTAGCCAAACTTTGTGCAAACAATGGCGTTATTTGAGGTGCAGTGACGAAATCACCGCCACCTTTTACAGCATCACCAAGCTTTTGACTACCGCCAGTGTAGTAGCCTAAATTTGGCTCATACAAGGCTAACTGCATGAACTGTGCAAAACTTATCCAGCCATTATTTGAATTAATTTCAGTTTGGATTATCTGAGCCAAAGCTGCACTCTGCACCAGGGCATTGCTGCTGGGAGTAGGCAAATATTGGGGGGCTGAGTGTTTAGAATTTAGTGCCATAAAATTAACATAATCTTAAACTTAAATAGTTAAGCACAGATTATAATAAACATTAGATGAATGACCTAAATGATAGAAAAAAATAAGCAAAGTAACAGAAAAAATAACAGCAAAGTAGATAATGTGAAAACTGAAAATACGGCATCATCATTAGATAAAAAAGTCGTACTCATTACTGGTGGTGCAAAACGCATAGGTGCTTCCATCTGCCGTTTACTCCATGCAAATGGCGCAAATCTGATGATTCACTATCGTAGCTCGGTAACTGAGGCGCGCGCGTTGCAGGCTGAGCTTAATTTACAACGGGCAAATTCTGTAGCGATCATACAAGGTGATGTACTTAATTTAGCTATCTTACCCAGCTTAGTCGTAGAAACCGTCAAACACTTTGGCAAGTTGGATGTGCTGATTAACAATGCATCAACTTACTACGCTACAGAAGTAGGCAGCATCAGCGAAAATGACTGGCAAGATTTAACGGGCAGTAATTTAAAAGCACCACTATTTTTAAGCCAAGCCGCAGCACCAGAGTTGCGAAAAAACCATGGTTGTATTATTAATATTACTGATATGCATGTAGAGCGCCCCAAAAAGGGCTATACCGTTTACAGCGTTGCAAAAGCTGGCTTAGTTACACTAACAAAGTCTTTAGCGCATGAATTAGCACCAGAAGTACGAGTGAATGCCGTTGCTCCAGGCCCCGTACAATGGCCAGAAGATAACCCACAATTTGATGAGGTTTACCGCAAGCGTGTCATATCACAAACCCTATTAAAACGCGTTGGTGAGCCTCAGGATGTTGCTAAAGCAGTGAAATTTTTAATTGCTGATGCCCCATTTATTACTGGGCATGTACTGGCTGTAGATGGCGGTAGAAGTTTGAATTTGTAACAACTTATTACATACCCATCCAGTCACAATTCAAATTAGTCTTATAATACATTTATGATTAAACACTTACCCGAGAACCCCTCCAGCAACTTCATTCGATTACGCAATAGCCTGATATCTTCTACAGGCAAGGCTATTGGTGATTACAATATGATTGAGGATAATGACACCGTGCTGGTTTGCATGAGCGGCGGCAAAGATAGCCACGCTATGTTGATGATTTTATTGGCATTGCAAGAGCGTGCGCCGATTAATTTTAAACTCATTGCGATGAATTTAAATCAAAAACAACCAAACTTTCCGGCCGATATTTTGCCTTCGTACTTTGAGAAGTTAGGCATAGATTATCGTATTGTCAATGCGGATACCTATTCAATAGTTAAAGAAAAAATCCCTGAAGGTAAAACGACTTGCAGCCTATGCTCACGGTTGAGGCGCGGCATTATTTATCGTACCGCGAAAGAGTTGGGCGCTAATAAAATCGCACTGGGTCATCATCGTGACGACATTGTAGAAACGCTATTTTTAAACTTGTTTTTTGGCGCAAAAATGAAGGCTATGCCGCCTAAGTTAGCGACAAATGATCAACAAAATATTGTCATCCGTCCGCTTTCTTATTGCGCTGAAAAAGATATTGCAAGCTACGCGCGGCAAATGGAGTTTCCAATCATCCCCTGTGATCTATGCGGTTCTCAAGATAACTTACAGCGCCAAAAAATTAAAGACATGTTGCAAGGGTGGGAACGTGAGCAACCTGGTCGTGTGAATAACATTTTCCGTGCAATTACTAACGTAGAGCCTTCACACTTGGCTGACACGAATCTTTATGACTTTAAAGGCTTAACACAATCTAAAGCTGATGACGAAGATCCTATGTTTGATCATATCAAACTCAGTGATATTGCAAAGCAGGGTGGAGCAATGAGCCTGAGCAGTGCCGATGGTACGCGAATTGAATTTACACGAAACTAGATTTTCTCATGTAAAAGAGTCTATTTTGATTCTGTGATCATTACTTCATGTATGTAGCGGAAAAAGCCAAATGTAAATAGATTCCAGTACTCATGAAAATGAAGTAATTAACCATACCTTAGTAATTCTTTAAGTGTTCACTCAATGAATGAACACTTAATCTGCGCTTAACGCTAAAAGCATTGTCTATTGTTTACTTACCTTGCTATCATCAGCATATATTTACTTTAATTAGTGCCTTTTTAAGCCTACATGTCTAAACTCCTAATTGTTGAATCGCCATCTAAGGCTAAAACACTCAAAAAATATCTCGGTAGCGATTTTGAGGTATTAGCCTCCTACGGTCACGTGCGCGACTTGGTTCCAAAATCTGGTGCGGTAGATACCGAAGCTGATTTTGCGATGAAATACGAAATTATTGAACGCAACGCTAAGCATGTTGATGCAATTACTAAAGCTGTAAAGTTAGCAGATTCCATTTACCTCGCAACCGATCCGGACCGCGAAGGGGAGGCCATTTCATGGCATATTTCAGAAATTTTGGCAGCCAAAAAACTCACTAAGGGTAAGTTAATCAAACGTGTAGTGTTCCATGAAATTACCAAAAGTGCAGTGGAGCACGCCATTGCTGAACCACGTGATATTTCTATGCCTATGGTGAATGCTCAACAAGCGCGTCGCGCATTGGATTATTTAGTCGGGTTTAATTTATCTCCACTTTTATGGAAAAAAATCCGCCGTGGCTTATCAGCTGGTCGCGTGCAAAGCCCTGCTTTGCGCTTGATTGTTGAGCGCGAGCTGGAAATTGAAGCATTTGTCAGCCAAGAGTACTGGAGCATCCATTTAGACGCACTCAAACATAGCAACGGCTTTACTGCAAAATTAGTACAGTTAAATGGCGAAAGAATATCTCAATTTAGTGTGATTAATCACGATCAGCAGGCGGATGTAGTCGGCAAACTACTGTTGGCTAGCGCCGGGAAAACCACGGTTTCACGTGTCGAGAAAAAGCAGAAAAGTCGTAGCCCAGCCGCCCCATTTACTACATCCACATTACAACAAGAAGCGGTACGTAAACTAGGCTTTACCACTAGCCGCGCTATGCGTATTGCACAACAACTCTATGAAGGTGTTGATGTGGGTGGTGGCACAGTAGGTTTAATTACTTACATGCGTACCGACTCATTCAACATGGCTGCGGAAGCAATTATGCAAATTCGTGAGTATGTGAAAAACAATTTTGAAGCAGATTATTTGCCAAAATCGCCTATCATGTACAAAACCAAATCCAAAAGCGCACAAGAGGCGCATGAGGCCATTCGGCCAACCGATATAGGCCGCACGCCAACTAAAGTACGTCAATTTTTAACTGATGAACAATTTAAACTGTATGAGATGATTTGGAAGCGTGCGCTAGCTTGCCAAATGTCACCTGCTAAATTCGATGCAGTGAGTGTAGATTTAAGTGTTGGAAGTGATGCTACGTTATTCCGCGCTACTGGGCAAACATTAGTATTCCCTGGATTCATTGCTGTGTACATGGAAGGCAAAGATGACGAGGAAGAAGAAGGCGAAAGCAGGCTGCCTCATCTTGAAACAGGCGAAATACTCACTGTAGAAAAAATCTACGGTGACCAACACTTTACTGAGCCTCCTCCTAGATACGGTGAAGCTAGTTTAGTCAAAATTTTAGAAGAGTATGGCATTGGCCGTCCTTCTACTTATGCGAGTATTATCAGTACCTTACAAGATCGTGAGTATGTATTACTCGATAAAAAACGCTTTACGCCAACAGATGTAGGCCGTGTGGTTAATCGTTTTCTAACTGAACATTTTACACAATATGTAGACTACGATTTCACCGCCAACTTAGAAAACGCTTTGGACAGTATTGCTGATGGCGATCGTGAGTGGATTCCGTTACTTGAAGAGTTTTGGCATGGTTTTAATAAGCAAATTTTAGAAAAAGCCAACATCGACCGTGCTGATATGACGCACGAGCTCACAGGTGAAGATTGCCCAAAATGCAGCAAGCCACTGAGTAAACGTCTAGGCAAGTTTGGTATGTTTATTGGCTGTACGGCTTATCCAGAATGCGATTACATTAGTAACTTAACCACCAATGGCGATGCACGTGCAGAACCTACAAAAATTGGTGTTGATGCTAAAACTCAAAAGGATATCCTGCTAATTAGTGGTCCTTATGGTCCTTATTTGCAGATTGGCATGCCAGTGGAAGGCGAAAAGACAAAGCCAAAACGTGTCAGTGTGCCAAAAGAGATATCAATTGCAGATTTGGATATGGATGTAGCGGTTATGTTACTTTCATTACCGCGTGACCTAGGCTTACACCCCGAAACAAATAAAAAAATCGTAGCTAACTTAGGCCGTTTTGGACCTTATGTGAATCATGATGGTAAGTTTAAATCGATTCCTAAATCTGAAAGTGTATTTAGTATAGATTTAGCTGGAGCAGTCAATTTACTTGCACAAGCCAATTCTGGCCCTGCCCCAATTAAAGAGTTAGGTGAACACCCCACTGAAGGCGGTAGTATTGCAGTTTACGCAGGGCGCTATGGGCCTTATGTGCAACATGGAAAAGTGCGTGCCACAATATCCAAAGGCCAAGAACCAGAAGATGTGACATTAGAAGAAGCGTTAAAATTAATCACTGCGAAAGCTGCCAAAGATGCATTATCACTACCTAAAGCAGCTGGCAGAAAAGCGCCTGCTAAGAAAGCTGCTATTAAAAATGTAGCTCCGAAGAAAGTAAATGCAAAAAAAACGACTATCTCGTCAGGTGATGTGGTTAAACCCGTTAAAAAGGTTGTTACAAAAAAACCTGCCGCTAAAAAATCGGCAAGTAAGAAACCTGTAGCCAAGAAATTATCAGCTAAAGCCGCTGCTTAAAATAAGCTGAGAGTTTTAAATAATAAAAAAGCGGCCTTATGAACTGACCCCCAAAAGTTGGACATCAAGTCTAACCAAGGGGGGTTTGTTTTATGAGCAAATACAGTACGGATTTCAAACTCCAAGTAGTTAATGAGTATTTAAAACTTGGCGGCCAAAAACGGGTTGCTTATTTGTTTAATATCTGTCAATCGGATGTTCGTAAGTGGTCTCTAGCCTATCAGGCACATGGTCTTTCCGGACTTAATCCTGGCCCCAAATGCATACTGCGCAGTTCAAGATGCAAGTGCTGCAATACATTGCTAGGCACAACTTATCCGCTAGGTCAGCAGCAGCCCACTTTAATATTGCCTCTCCCAGCACGATTTGGGTATGGCAACAATGAAAACAACGTATTCTGAGGCGTTTATAGAACAAGCATTGGTCAAGGTGTATTCTCGCGGAGGTCGGACAATTCGGTTGGTCGCGGAAGATCTGAACGTGAATCACTTTACTTTAAAGCATTGGATGAGCATGAAGTCTGGCAAGCTGAGTGGTTTGGTGACAAAAGAGAAAAGACCACAGGAATGAAGCACGGAGCCGCAACTGGTGGCTTTGCATGAAAGCCATGGTTTGTCAGGAGACAAGTTTGCATGCATGGTGTCGAGAAAAGGGTTTATTTGCGCATCATCTCTCCAGTTGGAGAATGGCTTTTTGTGCTGATAGCAAGGTTGCGTCAGGCAACCGTGAATGACGCACGCTCAAAGACGAGAATGATCAACTAAAGCGCGAACTCGTGCGTAAAGAGAAGGCGTTGGCGGAAGCGGCAGCCTTACTGATTCTACAAAAAAAGTGCCGCGCGCTCTGGGAGGGCGAGGACAAATAACCGCGCTTGCAGAACGCTGCCAAGTGATTGCACTGGAGGCGGAGGCCATCACTTCAGGTGCGCGTCAGGATCGCACCTGTGCGGCCATTTCTTTGAGTGCGCGTACTTTGCAGCGCTGGCATCGCGACCTATTGCGCGGCGATCAACGACCAATACGGGTGCAGACGCCCAAAAACAGACTCAGTCCTTTAGAGCGCATACGCTTGCTGACAATCGCCAACTCAGAGGAATTTGGGCATTTACCGCCGAGTCAGATTGTGCCACAACTGGCTGACCGCGGCCAATACCTCGCTTCTGAATCGACATTTTACCGTGTGCTCAGAGCAGAAAATCAGCTTAAGCATCGTAGCGCAGAACGGCCACCGCAGCGGCGCGGTAAGCCGCGTGCGCTGGCGGCAATCGCGCCCGACCAGCTGTTTAGCTGGGACATCACCTACCTGCCAACGCGGGTCAGGGGTCTGTATTTTTACCTGTATTTATTCATGGATATTTTT
>JACMMS010000012.1 GCA_014378915.1 Methylophilaceae bacterium | reverse complement strand
CTATGGTCAGGAACACTTTGGTCTAAGCCTAAGCCAACAAAACGGCGAAACAGTCAATCTCGTGCCAATTGCTTTTCTAATGGTGGGTCAGAGAGCTGGTACCATGACTGCAACAGTAACGCCTTGAACATCATTAGTGGCGGCCAAGCCTTTTCGCCTGTGGCTTTGTTGTGAATGCTCATCAAGTGTGCTTCAAGCTTTGTCCAATCCAATAGTGCATGCACATCATCAAGCTCTGTTAATGCCGCATGCTCTACTAATAATGCGTCGGCTAAACTTCTTTGCTTCAGATTCTTCCAAGCCATGATGGTCAATTCTCAGGTGAAATCTACAGCCTTTATTGTCTCATTTCAAAGGTTAGCTTGCTTCAATGTTGGTGGTTCGTTCAAAGATCTCACTAAGTAATTTTTATTTTTTACTTTTGCATAGAATAGTATTTAGTTTTATAGTAATACTGTGTTGTGTATTTATAAGCATTTATTGAATAAACGGGGAAATACTTTTTATCGAATGGGACGAGCATCCAACATTAAATGATTATTCAAAAAACTAAACTTATATCTGTAAGAAAACTTAAAACCAATAAAAATTTGTCTTCTCTTATCGAACATAGTGAATCGATTAAAGACATGGTACAAGCTTGTGCAGACGATTTATCAACTGTAAATACAGTGCTAAAAAAAGAATTATCGACCAAGAATCCACAGCCTTCTATTAAAAATGCAATCAAAAAAAATTCAACAGTAGAAGATAAAGTGCAGTTGGCAGTAGATGAACTCAATATTGTAAATATTGAATTAAAAAATGAAGTAAAAGAGCGAGAAGTTATTGAACAAGAATTGCAAGAGGTGAAAATACAAAAAGATGTTGCGACAGTTGCGTCACTGCACGACGCACTAACGGGACTACCCAACAGGGCATTATTTTATGACAGGCTTAAGCATGGGGTGGAACAGGCAAAGCGTCATAGTTGGAACTTAGCAGTAATGTTTTTAGATTTGGATAAATTCAAACAAATTAACGACGAGTTCGGACACGATGTTGGTGATCAGGTTTTGCTAACAATTGCCGAAAGACTTAAAAAAATTACACGTAGCGACGACACTATTTGCCGTTTTGGCGGAGATGAATTTTTATATTTATTAATGGAAGTAAAAAATGAGCGTGGGGTTCTTAAAATTATTAAGAAATTGATTAAAGCGATCGAGTTACCCTGTGATGATATTGGTCCAAATTTAATTGTCAAATCAAGTATTGGGGTTTCTCTGTTTCCTAAAAATGGAGATAAACCAGAAGCTTTAATTAAAAGTGCTGATAAGGCAATGTATGCAGCTAAACAAGGAAAATTAGGATACGCTTTTGCCTAGTTAACAATGAGGTAGCCAAAATTAACTTACACTCTTTAAAGTTTATTCTTAGACCTGTTTAGATTTCAAATCAATTTGGCGAAATTTTCAATAATTCAATTACTCACATTGGTAATATCGAAAATGAACTCAGTAACGATCATATGAGCAGTAATGGCTGAGTTTTATTAGGTTTCAACAACAAAATTCTCACTTAATGTTGATTTTCGCTCAATTTTACCACCCATATTTTAAACTTATTAACCTATCATTAAGATAATGTTGACTGCCATTATCCGAGTTAGACTACACTAAGTGGTCATAAAGAGAAGCTCATAATTCAAAGGGTTGCAAAATGGAATTATTTGTAAACAGCATTTTGAAGAGGTGTTTAACTCTAACCTTATCCATAGCATATTGAAGAGCATATTTCATATATTTAAATTAAATTCACAACTTGAGATCTCAACAGTTTATGCAGCTCTAATCAATGTATTAATCAGGTCCAAAACATTGGATAATCAACCACAACAGCTACTTTAGGCTAAATTTTTTTAGTGACCAGAGGTGGTAATGGAAGCAGAATTTTAAAATTGACATTGCTATCTTAAATCGACTTGCTTCAGCGAAGCCAGTTTACATAAAAATAGTACTAATAAAATCGTTAGTCTAACTATAAGGTGTTGTAGTGAAAAGTTTTGAATCGTATTACACCATGAATCATAAACAACTTACATTCTTAATTCTTTCAATATTTTGCCTACTCACAATTTCTGGGCGCGTATATTCAGCTGACGAGGTTATTAAGTCATACAAAAAGACAGATATTGAACTTTTAGATTTAAAACTTACACCACTTGAAAAAGCTTGGCTCAAGAAAAATCATAAAATCCGCGTGGCAGTTAAAAATGGCTGGATGCCCATCGAGTATAAATTAGAGAATGATAAACATCGTGGTGTATCAATTGATTATTTAAGTGAGATAGGAAGCCTACTGCAAATGGATTTTACTGTAGTTGACTACACAGAAAATATTAACCAAGACCAAGCCGACATAATTTCAGCGGTTAATGGTAATAAAATTAAGAATCCAAATTTTAATGTCTTAAACCAACCGTTTTTATCGTTTCCATTTGCTATTTATATAAATAAAAATGCTTATCAAAATAAAAAAATTAACTCACTGGACAATCTTAGTGGTTTAAGGGTGGCAGTTTTCAAAAGTGGAATATTGGCTCAAAAAATAAGTCAAAATTACCCTAATATTAAACTAGTTCTTGTAGACATCGCAGATGAGGCATTTGATGAATTGAAGTCTGAAACTGTTGATGCTTATGTGGGGAATGAATTGGTTGTTGATTACCATATTGCAACGCATCGCTTAACATTTGTGGAGAAAGTAAGTACTACAGCATTTTTATCAACGATATCTATGGCGGTCAGTAATACTAAGCCAGAACTTGCTTCCATCATGCAAAAAGGAATGTTGAGTATTGGAGAAAACAATAAAGAGTTGTTAGATAACTGGAAAATTTCTGGTAAGGATTATGATTGGATTATCCGTATTGTACTTGCTGGGATATTAATAATACTTTTATTTCTACTACTAAGATTTTATCGATTAAAGCAAAGTATAAAAAAACAAAATGTTGAGACCCAGCAACAAATTTGGCATCAGGCAAATTTTGATGACTTAACAAATTTACCTAATCGTCATTTATTACAAAATCGTTTAGAACAGGAGGTTATAAAAGCTGTTCGATCAGAATTATCAATCGGTGTTTTGTTCATTGATTTGGATGACTTTAAAAAAGTGAATGATCAATCAGGTCATTCATCAGGAGACAAATTGCTAATTGAAGCAGGTAATCGTATCAGTCTATGTGTTAGAGCTAGTGATACCACCGCAAGATTTGGTGGGGATGAGTTTGTAGTTATTATTCCTGATTTAAAAGATATGATATTTTTGGAAAAAACATGCCAAAAGATATTAAGTGAAATTGAGAGACCATTCTTAATTGGTGAAAGTCTTTTTTACATTTCAGCTAGCATTGGTGTGTCCATATTTTCAACTGATTGTCACAACCTTGATGATTTATTAAGTCATGCTGATCAGGCATTGTATGAGGCAAAGAAACTTGGCCGTAATAGGGTGCAGTTTTTTACGGAGTCGATAAAAACCAACTCACTTAAAAGGCTATCGATCACAAGTGACATGAGAATAGCTCTTATGGAAAAGCAATTTGCTCTTTATTATCAACCTATCATTAGCTTAGAAAATCCTAAAATATTAAAAGCTGAAGCATTAATCAGATGGATACATCCTATTAAAGGAATGATTAACCCACTAGATTTCATTACAATTGCTGAAGAGTCTGGTTTGATTAATGAGTTAGGCGATTGGGTTTTTAAGCAAGCGTTAAAAGATTTAATTGTTTGCAGAGAAAGGCTAGGATCGGAATTTCAACTAAGCGTCAACATTTCTCCAAATCAATTTAATCATCCAGAGCTTTTATTAAAGTGGATCGAAACAATGAAAGCGCTTGATATACCAGGTCATTGTATTTCTTTTGAAATAACAGAAGGATTACTTTTAGCTCCTTCAAACGAAGTCCTTGGTGTTATATCTGCACTAAGGAAAACTGGAATTGAGTTTTCAATAGACGACTTTGGTACAGGTTATTCTGGACTCGCATATCTGAAGAAATTTGATATTGATTATGTGAAAATTGATAAATCATTTATTCAAAACCTTGAAAGTGATAATTATGATGCTGTGCTTTGCGAGTCTATAATTAGTATGGCTAAAAAACTAGGGATGAAAGTTATAGCAGAGGGAGTAGAGACTGAACATCAAAGGAAATTGTTGAATCACTTTTCTTGCGATTATG
Organism: Methylophilaceae bacterium; assembly: GCA_014378915.1. Classification (GTDB taxonomy): domain Bacteria; phylum Pseudomonadota; class Gammaproteobacteria; order Burkholderiales; family Methylophilaceae; genus JACMMS01. Next base: position 6,553 of record JACMMS010000012.1, on the reverse strand, counting down.
GTCAGGGTTACTTGTTTTCGAGACCTGAACCACTGGAGATTTTTTTGTGTCACGCAACTCATGAACAAACTTACCTTTAAGTGTCTGAAATTGGTCGACTCTAAAAGGAAAGCCTTAATAGTAAAGGCTCATTTAATGGGGTTATTTAAAAAATTCTCATTTTTTAAAGTTAGACATGCTCTATAGCAAAAACCGTAAGATGGAAGCGCTTCTATTGAATTCCTGCAGTTGTTTTATACAGGTTTTTAAAGTGTGGCGAACACTGTAACTATGTATTTTTTTAAATTAGTTTTACTTAAATTTTTTGATTCTACCAGCCTCCAGGGTCTCAGACGTTCTAATATCTTCGGTAGCACCAAATAAAGTAGTGAAATCAGAGGGTAGATACTAATTGCATCTAATCATTTTTTATCTTTTGGTGACTTTTGGTGGCTTTTATTTGACTTACTTTCCTGATATCAAATTACGTATGCTACGTACTAGAGTGCCTACTGATTTCTGGGAAATCCACACTCAGGTCAAAAATATATTTCGATTGATGATGCACTGGCGTCATGAATCATAAGTTTAACGGTGGGCATAAGGGGTGGGCTTAGCATGTTCCGCTAATGGCTAGTTTGGGATCGAGACTTTTATATTTCGTTCTGTTGTGTTTTTCATTATATTTTTTTATTTTAATTAGTGCTTTGTGCATTAGTGAGGGTATGGTTATAACATTTAAATGCTGTTAGCCAATCGCGCTCATACTACATCAAGTTGGAACCAGAAACAGCTGCCTATGCCAACTGTACTTTCTACACCGATTTTCCCGCCCATTCTTTCTATCAATAATTTGCTAATCACTAAGCCAACGCCAGTGCCGGACTCAGCGCTGGAATCTTTACCAAGTCGGTTGAATGGCTGAAAAAGTTGGTCTATCTGCGCTTTGTTTAGCCCTTGGCCTCCATCAACTACACTCACCCGCACATGGTCTGATGTCACAGTGTAGCCCACGTCAATGCGCCCTGGGTTGCGGTTATACTTAATGGCATTGGTCAGCAGGTTAAGCATTACCTGCTTAATTCGGACACTATCTGCTCGCACTAGGCAGGGTTGTTTGATGCTTGGAAAGCTTAGTGCAATATTTTTATCGTGCGCTTGTGGCTTAATCATTTCCTCGCACTGGCTTAACACTTCATTGAGTGATATCTCCTCTATTACAAGCACCATATTGCCAGACTCAATGGACGATAAGTCAAGAATTTCGTTGATTAAACCCAGCAGATACCAACCCGCATGGAGTACTTGTTTAACGTTATTCTCTTGGGTCGGTGTCAGCGGAGAGCTACCTGACTCCATGAGCTGCGTAAACCCCAGCATAACATTCAGCGGTGAACGTAGCTCATGGCTCATTTGCAAAAGAAAATCTGTTTTAGCTTGGTTTGATGCCTCTGCATCAATTTTGGCAATAACCAAAGACGATGCAATTCTCCTTCGCTCAGTGGTATCGGTAAACAGAATAGCGACCTGCCTCAATTGAGGTTTGCCTAGTCGGAAGGCGTAAACTTCAAACCAGCGTTGCAAGCTGGCAGTATAATGCTCCATGCGAACGGACTCACCAGTCAGGCTCACGTTCTCAAAAGTCTCTAGCCAATGATCTTCCACTTCTGGCAATAGCCCACGGAGCGTTTCTCCTTCAACATTTTGCATGCCTGTTTGTACTGCAAACGCAGGGTTAACTTGTAAGTAACGCGCATCTATAACCTTACCCGTTTGGTCTAACATTAACTCCATCACTGCATAACCCGCATCAATCGAGTTAAATAACGCACGGTAACGTTCCTCAGAAACGCGCACCATGTGTTCTGAGGAAAGGTGCTCGTTCAGTAGCTTAAAGCGCTCAATGGCATTTTCAATCGCTCTGGTAAGGCTTTCTGGGGTTGTCCAGCTTTTACCTATAAAATCTTGCGCACCAGCACCCAAAAGGTGTTGTCCTTCACTCACCTCTACACCAGTGATCACCACTACTGGAGACAGTGGCATATCATTACCGTTGCACATTGCATAAAGTATCTCTGGCGCATCCATGTCTGGTAAATCATAGTCGAGCAACACACAATCGTAAGGCTCATGCGCTGGGTCTAATAGCATTTTCACGCCTATGGCGCCAAGCTTTGCCTCGCTAAAGTGGTAGCGCTTATTGCCACCAAGCAGTAACATTTGACGCAAATCAGCACGATCTTCGTCATTGTCTTCAATAAGTAAAATATGTAGCTTGGGTTTTATCATGGCGTGCTATCAGCCTTGCTAGGCTTAATCATACAAGGTAACGCTGTCTAACCAGTAGGTGAAAATCTGTTGTAACACCTGTAAATGCTCTGTGTAGTTCACTGGTTTAACATGATAAGCATTAGCGCCATTAGCATAACAGTACTTTAAGTCAACCGGGTTACTCGATGTACTCAATACAATGATGGGCAAGGTTTTGAGTGCGCCATCTTGACGGATATTGATAAGCATTTCTCGGCCATCATCCACCGATGTATTTAAGTCCATTAATAGCAGTGTTGGTAAGCCTTCACATTTAAGTTTTTTATCTCGCAGTAAGCGTAAGCACGCTTCGGCTGATACTGTCCGCACAATCGAATGGGGTAATTTGGCAAGACGAGCTGCATCTTGCAAGGTATCGAAATCCTCATCGCAATCTTCTAACACCATAATCGATAAAAGCGATTTCAACGTTAGCTCACGGGTAGGCTAGATAAGGTAAAGTAGAACGTAGTACCGATACCCAGTTTGGAGTCTAGCCAAACTTGTCCGCTATGGCGCTGCACCAGTTTTTGTACGATGGTTAAGCCAGCACCAACACCACCGCCATACTCATCGCGCCCGTGCATACGCTTAAATAGGCTGAATACCAGCTTGTAATGACGTGACTCAATGCCAATACCCTCATCCTTCACATAAAAAATCACCTTTCCACTAGCCTCAACAGGGGCATTGGGGCGGTCACATTGTTCATCTGCAGCTATATAACCAATTTCAATACTCGCGTGCGTGCCTCGCTTGTATTTTTGAGCGTTAGTTAGCAAATTAGAGTAAATCTCTCGCACACGCAGCGAGTCACAGTAAAACTTGGGTAATAGGCGCGGTATTGTTATGCTGCATTGGCTATTTTGGCGACGTGCGCCAATCATCTCTATCGCCTCATCAACCACTGTATTAAGATCAGACTCCTCAAAATCTAGCGCCATTCGGCCTACGCGTGCATAGTTTAGCAATGAATCAAGCAGGCTATCCATGCGCATGGTGAGGCGCATCAGATTATTGACGCTTTGGTGGTTCTCGCTATCGACTGACTTTTCATTTTCCAGCAACTGATGTGCGTAACGATTTATGCCACGCAACGGCTCTTTTAAATCATGCGAAGCAACGTAGGCAAACGCATCAAGCTCTTCATTACTGCGCGTGAGGTCAGCATTTAATTCTGTCAACCGCTCTCCCTGTGCGACTACCAGCTCTAATATCAACAAGCGCAGGCGCAATGCAGCGTCTATCTCGACCTCTAACCAAGGTAATGAGCGGCCACGCACAGACTCTATAAATAATTCAAACGAAACACGTGGGCTCAAACGCATGCCATGCGGGCCTGCCGTCATCGGTTTATCATCAGGATCACCAGCCCAGTTGATGGTTTGCTTGGTCTCGGGTCGAAACCAGATCAACAGACCGTCGCCGCGTGAAAATACAGTAGCTAACAAACCACTGGCCACATGCTCCAACCCAACAGCAGCCGGACATAAGGAAGCCAATGTATCGGTCACAAAAATTGGTTTTATTGGGGATGCTAATTCAGGCTGTTCATAAATCCATTTAGCTATAGCGTCTAGTTGTGTCGTTTCCGGCACATTACCTAAACACCACCAGCGATTCAAGTGATAGAGCGCCACGCCACCAGCATCGATTGCGTCAAGCAATGAAGACTGATTAACGGTTAATGCGAGCAAATTTCCCTCACGCGCCGCTTGGACGGCAAGCGCTTGATGAATTTCTTCCATCTTGAGTCGATAAGCAAGTTGCTCTGCGTGTTCAGCAGTTTTAAGCTGCAACGAGGCCACTTGTGCCAATAACTCGCAAGCGGCACGTACCTGATAGGGAAATTGAATTTGGCTCTTGTGATGGCAAGTAATTAGCCCCCACAGCTCATCATCACGCATGATGGGCATGGTGAGCGACGCTATGGACCCGATGTTTGTCAAGAATTGACTATATGTCAGCGATGCACCGCGTAGTGAGCAATAAGTCATATCCAAGGTTTTGCCGGTATCTGGATTGGCCAGTGGTAATAGTTCAACCAATGGACTGAGTGCATCAGACATTGGACGAATCCATAAACGCTTATAAATCTCTCGAGCGGGCTTGGGGATGTCTGACGCTGGATAATGCAGCCCTAACCACGGAGCCAGCGCATCACTTTTGCTTTCTGCAATGACTTCGCCGTGTTGGTCGGCATGAAAACGATACGCCATGACACGGTCTAATCCTGTAATAGTGTGGATTTCCTGTGTGACCTGCTGACAAAAATCACGCACGTTACTCGGCGCTTGCAATCGGCCGACTGCCGCTTGTACCATCATAAAAAAGTCAACTCCTGGGTGGATGTCCGCTCTGCCTGTGCTTTCAAACTCTAGAACTACCACTCCATCAATCGTGTGCACACAAGCATCGAGCGCCTCATCGTCAATATGCTCCGACAAAGTGAACGCATAGGTTACCCTGTGCTCAAGTACTTTGTGCTCTAGCATGTCACGCAAGTGTGCTTCACGCTCAGCGCCTATCACTCGTTCCACTGGATGACCCAGCAAATCCGTAGCGTTTACCCCCAAAATCTCCAACGTGTTTTCACTTGCCTGAAGAATATGTAGATCACTTTTACGCAGCACTAACAATGCGCCATGTGCTTGAATGCAGCCAGGTGTCCTGACTGGCTCACTGTCGCAGGTAATTAGAGTAACACTGTGACGTTTAGCGCTGTACGGCTCATTTCCCCAAGGATGAGTTATGCCACCAGTTGCTTGCTTATTCATATTATGGAATGCCTTGTTGTTGCGAATCTTGTTGATTATCTTTTTGTTGATTGTCTTGTATCTGCGTTGGATAAAGCCAGTAATCGAGCGTTTTAAAAGTGCTGTTTGCGCTGGAGATAATCTCTTCATCGCTGCCTACTTGCGTGGCAAAAGCAGTTAAGCCTGCGCCAAAGGCTTTCCAGTGGGAGCCTGTTTGGTGGCCATAACCAGCAAAAAACGAACCCCCAGACTCTGGTGTTATGTCCAATCTAGCGCTTAAATGCTTAGTGATAATCTGACCGCCAAGCGTGGCACCCTCAATTACGTAAAGGCAACCTAATAACTGTGCTGCGGTTACCAATTCGGGTAGCCTGTTGCAGCGTGGAAGTGCATCTAGCACGTGCTGTTTAAAGCCGAGCTCGCATAAATCTTGTACCAGCTGGGGAGTTTTATTACGATTATTGTAAAGAAATTCTATTTCATGCCATGCTGGTGATGCCAGCATGCGTTTTTCTAATGGGACATAATAGCCAAAAAATCGCTGCAAACATTGGTGGTAATTGGTGTGGGATAAATCCTTATCCATGAGAACAGTCCTCGATTCAAGTGCGACATGCCGCGCACGCGTACCCAATTTAAGACGTTCTAAAATTGGCAATGGCAATGGCAATGGCATTGGTATTAGCATTGGACTTTCATGTAGAATTTCCTGCTCAAACTTTGCTGAGCATTAAGCTTAGAATTAAAAGGTATCTGTTCATCATAGCATTAATCCATCCCATTTCTATGTGCAGCTTCACACACAGAAAGGGCACTGCAGGCCTAAAAAGAATTACTTAATTCTAATCAATACAACAATACACATACTGACCCAACTTAGACGCGTCGGATAATTCTTACGACAATATCAGATTTCTTTATATTCGCTACCGCTGTCAGTTACTGAATAATGGACTTGTGTCAAACAAACCAAATAAGGAAACATCATGAAAACAACTATTACATCTCTATTACTAGTAAGTGCTTTATTAATACCAATGGCTGGCTTTGCCGCTGATGGTGACTCAGTTTCTACCAAAGTCAGTGATTCTGTCATTACTACAAAAGTAAAAGCAGAGTTTGCCAAAGATAAGCTTGTCAGCGCTACTGCACTTAAGGTGGAAACTGATAGCCATGGGATGGTAGAAATTTCAGGCACTGCTAAATCAAAAGCTGAGGCAGAAAAAGCGGTATCACTCGCCAAAAACGTAAAAGGTGTTACATCAGTGAAAGATAAAATTATCATCGCTCAGTAAATAAAATTTGCTCTATGAAATATTGCACTATGGAAATATTGCATTTTCATGGGGCTTTTTTTGCCTTACTGAATTTTTATTATAAAACTTAAACTCTAGGTGGATACATGCTTCACTATGCATTAATATTTTTTGTGATTTCTGTTATTGCAGGGCTACTAGGTTTTAGAGGTGTTGAGTCTGGTGCTTCTAAAATTGCCAAAGTCTTTTTCT
>JACMMS010000067.1 GCA_014378915.1 Methylophilaceae bacterium | reverse complement strand
GTTCATTACATACATTGTTACTTCAAAGCCAAAACGCATTTCTGTAGCTGCTGGTGTTGTCCACATAATAATTCTCCAAATGTTAGGTTAGTTTGAATATCAACTCATCAACAGGCTTACTTCGTGTTGTTTGCTGGTATAGATAAACTATACGCTTAACTTTTTCGGTTACGTTATGCGTACTCATGAATAAAGCTTACGCAATATCATGAGCGTGTGTTCATTAATACCGGCTGTTAGCCTTGAATGTAGCTTTCTAACTCTTTAATCAAACGTTGCTGATAGGAAATAGTTTCTTTAACAACGTCACCTATAGAGAGCATGCCTACAATGTTATCGCCATCCATTACGGGTAAGTGCCGAATGCGTTTATCTGACATTTTAGTCATGGCTTCTTCAACCGTATTATCAGGTTTAATTGAGATAATATTCGCCGACATCACCTCGCTAACCATTGTAGTTTTTGAAGATCTACCTTTTAAAATCACTTCGCGTGCATAATCGCGCTCTGAAAAAATCCCTACGAGTTTATCGCCATCTAGTACGGCCAAAGCGCCAATTTTGTATTCCGCTAGGATTACCAGAGCATCATAAACTGGGCGGTTGGGTGCGATAGAAATGATACTTTTATGATCTTTAGTCACTATTATTTGTTGTACTGTTTTCATGATGTTCTCCTCTAATGCCTGCAATAATAATATACACCTAAACCAAAGCAGCAAAAAGGTGCTATCAATAACTACTTGGGAGATAAATACTTTAGCAACAATCACTTGACATAGTTAGCCAGCTAACTATAATGTACCTTATTATGTTGCAATTAAGAGATCTCCCTACTATTGAAACGCTGCAGAAATTTGCTAATCGGTATCCCGAGGCGGATGTTTCAGCTGTGTCCACCTTTTTAAGCTTATTGCGTGCGGCTGCTGATTTATCTGCTGCGCTGGATGCTTGCTTGAGTCGTCACGATTTATTGCAAGGCCGTTGGTGGGTACTTATTTTGCTCATGCGCGAAGACTCTAAAACCTCTACCCCATCTATTTTGGCAGAAAAGTCTGGCGTATCTCGTGCCACTATGACGGGTTTACTTGATGGTTTAGAGCAAAGTAACTTAGTTGCACGTATGTTCACAAAACAAGATAGGCGCACTATATTTATTAAGCTCACTGAGGCGGGTCAAGCTAAGCTAGATATGGTGATGCCCGATTATTACAGCCGTTTGAGTGAGTGCATGAAGGCATTAAATGAACAGGATAGAGAAAAGCTACAGCAGATACTTACTGTTGTGAATGCAGGTGCTGAAGCGTTACTCAATGAATAAATCCATACTAATAAAATCTATTTTTTCATCAATCATAAGGAATAAACATGTCAGATATTCAAACACAGCTTAGTAATGTAAACGAGGCTTTTGATAGCGCTTTTAATGGTCAGCAAATAGATAAAATAGCCGCACTTTATGCAGACAATGCCACGGTGCTTCCTGCGCCAGCGGGATCACCTGTGAAAGGTACCGCTGCAATTGAGCAATTTTTTAGCGGTTTAATTACGGCAGGGGTCATCGACCATCACTTAGAATTAGTTGAGGCTGTAGAGGATAGCCATTTAGCTTATCAAACTGGTCGCTGGAGCGGGGCTATGATGGATGCCGAGGGAGCGCGTCAAACCTTTGGTGGGAATGTACAGTTGATTTACCGCAAACAAAACGATGGTGCTTGGAAAGTGGTAAGCCATATTTGGAATTAACGTATGCAGTTAGAAAAAAAAGAAACCATTAGAGCATTTCTATCATTACTCTCTTTATGTGTTTTTTGGGGTTACAACTGGGTAGTCATGAAAAAAGCGCTTGAATTTTCTGGTGCGTTTCAGTTTGCGGCGTTGCGTACGGTGATTGGCGCTTTGTTCTTATTTGTGATTTTAATTGGCTTGCGCAAACCACTATTGGTTAGATCGATGGTCAAAGAAATGCCAACAATCATTGCATTAGGCTTGCTGCAAACTAGTGGCTTTACTGGCTTACTTATATGGGCGTTGGTAACCGGCGGAGCAGGCAAAACTTCAATTTTGACCTATACCATGCCATTCTGGGTGATGGTACTAGCATGGCCTTTGCTAGATGAAAAAATTCAGGGTTTACAGTGGCCTGCTGCCTTATTCTCAATCATGGGTATTCTATTTATTTTAGACCCATTACATTTGGGCGCAGATAAATTCAGCATGTTATTGGCTTTACTGTCAGGTGTATCGTGGGCATCTGCCGTGATCGTGGCAAAGAAACTGCATCAACGTTCACCAGGTTTAGACTTGCTTTCTCTTACCGCATGGCAGATGTTATTTGGTTCTATTCCCATCGCAGTTGCTGCGTTCTTGGTTCCAGCACCAGCCATACAATGGACACCTTATTTTATCGGTGCTGTAGTTTTTAATGCAATATTTTGTAATGCATTAGCTTGGTTGCTCTGGCTTTATGCTTTGCAACGTCTGGCTGCGGGGATTGCCAGCATGGCCTCTATGCTAGCCCCTATTATTGGCGTATTAGCAGCTTGGTGGCAATTGAACGAAGTGCCCAATACAAAAGAATCTATTGGTATGGTATTTATTGCATTGTCGCTAGTGATTATTTCTGTCATTAGTATTAAAAAACATGAGTCAGTAGACTCCTCAATGGGGCAAGACTAAGTCTGTAAGCCAATAAATTAAGTAGTGCTTGCCTGTATTGATGTCTCTTATCTGGCTTAGCTGATTGACTTGCAGGTGTCGTTAAATACCTATGATAAAATACGTGCAAATTACAAAGTGCGTATAAAGGATAGGGTATGGCAGGACATAGTAAATGGGCAAATATTCAGCATCGTAAAGGCCGTCAAGATGCTAAACGTGGAAAGATTTTCACAAAACTTATCAAAGAAATCACAGTATCAGCACGTTTAAATGGTGGTGACCCCACTATGAATCCACGCTTACGTGCTGCAATTGCTGAGGCTAAAGAAGAAAATATGCCGTCAGATAACATCACGCGTGCCATTAAAAAAGGTACGGGCGAGTTAGAGGGCGTGAGTTACGAAGAGATTCGCTACGAAGGTTACGGCATTAATGGCGCGGCGATTATTATTGATTGCCTCACAGATAATAAACAACGTGCTGTCATGGATGTACGTCATGCCCTCACCAAACATGGCGGTAATTTAGGTACAGATGGCAGCGTGGTCTTTATGTTCAAACATTGCGGCAGTCTATTATACCAACCGGGCACATCTGAAGACCAAATCATGGAATTTGCGCTGGAAGCGGGTGCTGAAGATGTCGTGACTGATGAAGATGGCAGTATTGAAGTCATCACACCACCCAATGATTTCATGGCAATTAAAGAAGTCATGGAAGCAGCGGGCTTTAAAGCGGTACTGTCTGAAGTCACGATGAAACCAATTGTTGAAAACATTTTCACTGGCGATGATGCCGTAAAAATGCAAAAGATTTTAGATTCATTAGAAGATTTAGATGACGTACAAGATGTTTATACAAGTGCAGTCATTGAAGAATAGTGCCAGTATAAAGTGATTGTTACTAGAATCCTCGGTATAGATCCTGGCCTGCGCACCACAGGGTTTGGGGTGATTGAAAAAATAGGTGAAAAAATCACCTATATTGCCAGCGGTACAATTAAAACTGCGAGCGCAAAAAAAATGGACGGCAAAGAAAGTCGGGAAGAATTACCTGCCCGTTTAAAGATTATTTTAGATGGTTTATTTGAAGTTATTGCTACCTATCAGCCTACACAAGTCGCCATTGAAAAAGTATTCGTTAATGTCAATCCACAATCTACACTATTGTTAGGGCAAGCTCGCGGAGCAGCCATCTGTGCGGCTGTAATACGTGATTTGCCTGTGGCCGAATACACCGCCCTACAAGTGAAACAAGCAGTGGTTGGTAATGGGCATGCACAAAAAGAGCAGGTACAAGAAATGGTTAAGCGCTTATTGAAGTTACCTGCAAACCCCAGCCCAGATTCTGCCGATGCACTGGCTTGTGCGATGTGTCATGCGCATGGTGGGCAAGGCTTAGGTAAGTTAGCGACTGCAGGCTTTAGGGTTAAAGGCGGACGGTTAATCTAAAAAGAGCCTTTAAAAATACATATTTCCTCGTAATACTGCGTTGCTTGTTAAAAAATCTTCCTACAAACCATGTGTATGGAGTTTCAATTTTTTTAACTCGCGCCTTATCTTACTTAAAATATATACTTTTAGAATCTGCTTAAATTCAAAAGTTATCAAGGAAAGCAATATGATAGGTAGGCTAAATGGTGTGCTGTTAGAAAAAACCCCGCCGCTGGTGTTAATCGACTGCAATGGCGTGGGTTATGAATGTGAAGTGCCAATGAGCACGTTTTACAATTTACCTGCCATTGGCGAAAAGGTGGTCATGCTGACGCACTTTGTTGTACGTGAAGATGCACAATTACTATACGGATTTGGATCAGTGCAAGAACGCGCAACCTTTAGGCAGTTACTCAAAGTCAATGGAATTGGCGCAAAATCAGCACTGTCTATTTTAAGTGGAGTTTCGATTGATGAGTTAGTACAAGCCATCACCATGCAAGAAGTTGGGATGCTTACGCGTATTCCTGGTGTGGGTAAAAAGACGGCAGAGCGTCTGCTATTAGAGCTTAAAGATAAGTTTGCGGTTGAGGGCCTAACGACCAATAACCACGCACCAAAATCAGCTAGCAGCGATGTACTTAATGCATTAATTTCATTAGGTTACAATGAGCGTGAAGCATTGGCGGCAGTGAAGTTATTGCCAGCAGATGCAACGGTAGCGGATGGTATTAAACAGGCGCTTAAATCATTATCAAAGTAATTGAGATGAACTCGATAAAAAAGGCTCAGGATGAAAAGCTTAAAACTGTTTTTAATCGTAGGCATGAGTTCAGTTCTGCTAGCGGCTTGCGCTACCAATCCAGTCACTAAAAAAAGAGAGTTTCAATTCGTTTCTGAAAGCCAAGAAATATCAATAGGCAAACAAAATTACGCACCTGCACGCCAATCACAAGGAGGTGATTACATCATAGACCCTGAACTGACAGCCTATGTGCAAAGTGTGGGTAATAAGCTTGCAGTGGTGTCTGATCGACAACTACCTTATGAGTTTTTGGTATTGAATGATTCTGTTCCCAACGCCTGGGCGATGCCTGGCGGTAAAATCGCTTTTAACCGTGGTTTGTTATATGAGCTAAATAGTGAGGCGGAGCTAGCTGCGGTGCTAGGGCACGAAATAACCCATGCGGCAGCGCGACATGGCGCTAAAGGTATGGAGCGCGGCATTTTCTTACAGGGTGCTATTGTGGCAGTAGAGTTAAGCTCACGTGATAGCAATTATGGTGATTTAATTATGGGTGGATCGCAGTTAGGGGCGCAGTTAATCAGCACTAAATATGGCTGCGATAATGAATCTGAGGCCGATTTGTATGGCATGGAATACATGAAAAAAGCTGGTTATGATCCGCAGGCTGCTGTGACTTTACAAGAAACATTTGTGCGCTTAAGTGCCGATAAAAAATCTAGTTTTATTGACGGTTTATTTGCTAGTCATCCACCATCACAAATTCGAGTTGATGCTAATAAAGTAACGCTTAACAGATTAGGCGCAGGAGGTAATTGGGGTAGAGAAATCTACGCGCAAAAAACTGCCTAATTAAAATCGACACAAGCTGCCTATAAAGATTATGACGAAGGCATCAAGGCTTTAGCAAAAGGAGACACCGCAAAGGCTAATAGTTTTGCACAGCAGGCGATTGCGATTGAACCACGTGAGGCTCGTTTTCAAGAGTTGTTGGGCGATATTGCGCTTTCAAAAAAGCCCAAACCAAGGTCGCAAGACGCACTCAGCTATTACAATAAAGCCATAAAAATGCAGCCAGATTACTTCAAGCCCTATATCCAAAGTGGCATTGCACTAGTGAATATGGGGCGCAAAGCAGAAGCTGAGCCTTTTCTTAAAAAAAGTAACGAGTTGTTACCTAATGCCCCTGCGCATTTATATTTGGGCGAGCTGGCAGAAGAGCGTGGTGAGATGGATGTCGCATTAACTATTTATGAAGCCGCTGCGAGTTCAAATTCTGATATTGGGCAAGTTGCAACAGCACGATATATGCATTTAGATTTGCCGCGAAATCCTGCAAATTATTTGCGCGCAGCACCACAAGTGGATGCTAGGGGTCAGCTTTATGCTGTCGTGCAAAATCCAACCTCCGTGCCAGTAAGTCGGGTACAAGTGCATGTGGTACAGTACGATTCTAACACTGGCCGAGCAGTTGGCCAGAGTTAAGCTCTTGTCATCACAGGCGGTATTGCACCAAGTCAACGCGGTCAAGTGGCGGTAAGAGGCGTTACTCTCAATACGCAACAAGAGTTGCAATTGTATCGAGTAGTGGTGGAAGCAGCAGAATTAGAAAAGTAAGCCGATGAGTTGATTATTAATTGCTTAATTTTTAGCTAATTTAACCAATATTAAAAATTGAGCGACAAAAACACTACAATCTTAGCACTTTGAAAATTAATTAATCAGACGTGAGAACTCACTGATTGAACTTATGTGAAGATAGATTGATGCAAAAAAATCAGCTTAATAGTAAAAGTATCGAGTTTAATCGCTTTAAAGTGACTGAAGCAATTTCATTGTTTTTTGTAGCCATACTTCAGTTGTCTTCGCTACAGGTTTATGCAAATGAGATATTAACGCCAATAAGTGAAGATGATTATATTGGTGATGTACCAATGGTTTTATCAGCCTCACGTTTAGTGCAGCCACTCGCAGATGCCCCTCTGCCGTCACTATCATCACACGCGAGATAATTCATGATGCTGGCATTGTTGATTTACCCGATATTTTTCGTTTAGTTTCAGGTTTTTACGTTGCTGCCAATGCAGGCTATATGCATAACACTAATCACGTGGTCAGCTATCACAGCATGACAAACGCTTATGCAGGCGCGATGCAAGTATTGATTAATGGACGCTCTGTGTATACCCCGCTTTATGGAGGCGTTCAATGGAGCGGGCTGCATTAGCGATTGTTGATATAGAACGCATTGAAGTAACGCATGGCCCCAAGGCAGCAAGCTATGTAGCAAACTCCTATTTCGGTGTAATTAATATCATTACACAAAGCCCAAGCGAAGCTCCTGCTAACAGCACAACTTTTACGCATGGTAGTGGCCGTAATGAGGCGTTTTTATCTACATGCGGGAAAAATTAATGACTTAAGTTATCTTGCCACCATTGGCTATCACCAAGATGACGGCCTTGATCTGCGCAATGATTTTAAGCGTACGCGATTTTTAAATGCGTAGGCTGAATACCAAATTAATATTGGTAATAACTAGGAGTTTGAATTTGGCGCAACAGAAGGTGCGCGTTATGAGGGTGAAGCTACCAAAGATACCAATATTTTTGTTCCGCGTACTAAGCAAATTGACGGTAAATATCAGCTTGTGCGTTGGCGTCTTAATATTAGTCAAACAAGCGACTTTTCACTACAAGTTTATCATGCGTTTGATCCCTCAGATGATGCAACAACCGTAGATAATGTTTCGGTACCAACAAAGCTTAACCGGACCCGATTAATAAGATCACTAGCAAGCAAATACACAGTAGTGCCCAATTTAGTTGAAAACGAACGATATGATATTGAAGCACAGCATAATTTTGCACTAAGGCAAAAAATTCGCATAGTGTGGGCGGCAGTGCTAGGCTAGATAGCTTGCTAGCGCCATTTTATTTATCTACAAAAAAACTGATTACTTTAATTTACAGCGCATTTTTGGGCATGTTGAATGGCAGGCAGACCCTAAACTAACGCTGAATGCTGGCGCTATGTTAGAACATAACGATTCTACAGGCACAGACTTATCACCACGAATGAGTTTGAACTTTAAACCAACGCCTAATCACACCTTTCGCATTGGTGCCTCCAGCTCGCTACGCACACCTAATTACAAAGAAGAAAAACTTGCGCGGCGAGTAGTGTTACCAACAGTTTCGGGTAACTAATTATTATTTCAAGCGGACTATAATTTGGGAAATTTAAAGCCATAGCAAATTGTATCGAGAGAGATTGCCTATTTAGGCAAGATTGATAAGGTTAATTGGGATATAAAAATCTTTCAAGATAATATTTCAGACTATATCAATGCTAGGCGTGCAAGGGCGCCTGTTGAAAAGGGCTTTACCATAATTAGCGGACGTGCCAGTCAACGTCTTAACGATGGGAATGCTGAAATCAATGGCTATGAAACACAAATCAATTAGCAATTTATTAAATCTACTAATATGAGACCTTTGCACGAGCCAGTCAAACCCCCGTGCTTAGGTCAATTTCCATTTTTTAATTTAAATCTCACTCATTCCTGAGTGGTTTTCTCTTAAAACCTCGTCTTTTTTGGCAAAATTATGCCAATAACAAAACGATTTCATTCCGTTCCCCTGCTTTTACCTACTTTTTGGCGCAACCATCCTAGCTAGTCTGCAAATCCCGTTGAATCGCTACACCACGTTTGAGATTGTAAGCCATACACATCAAACCAAATCT
>JACMMS010000066.1 GCA_014378915.1 Methylophilaceae bacterium | reverse complement strand
GATGATCATGCGCCGATGGAAAGTTTCTGGGGTTCACTTAAAAATGAGCTGATTCATCAAACGCAATATAAAACAAGAGAAGAGGCGCGCGATGCAATCGTAGAATATGTGGAAGTGTTTTACAATCGTATTCGCAGGCACACAAAATTAGGTAACATATCGCCAGCAGAGGCATTAAGAAATTTTAAGTTAATGCAGGAAGAGCTTGTTTAAAGTGGAGTGTCCGTTTTATTCAACAGGGGTCACTGATGTTAATAGATAGATTAAAGTCAGAAGTTGCACTTCATAGTTAAATCAACTGTGTAAAATAGTATATCAGCCCTGATTACGATCTTCGGTATCTTAATCAGCAAAATCACGCCGGAACGTCCAGGCCAAGTTGATGCTGTAGGTGATACCCAGCACAATTACGGTCGAAATAATCTGGGCTAAGAGATAATTCATCCAAAAAATATCGATAAATATCTTCATTAGCAGTCCGTTTATTACTGCGCCTAGCAACGCGGTCATGGCAAATTTTGGTAGTGTAGACGAATGCGCTTTACTTCGAAAGGTAAAGCGCGCGTTCAATAAGTAGTTAATGATTGCGCCTACGATCGCCCCGATTACAGATGCAACAACTGGGGTCAGCAAGTGCATAGTTACAGACAGCACAAGTATTGCGTATTGTGCCATCGTCCCAATCGTACCTATCATTCCGTAAGTAGCGAACCGCAGAAAACCACGCCGATAAAGCATGTTTTTTATGACTCGAACCGACTTTTGATCAAATAAATGGGCCGTTTTTTCGATTCGAAGTAGATACGGCCAATATACTCACCCAGTACACCAATACCGATTAACTGAATGCCGCCAAGCATAAGAACTGCGGTTGCAAGCGATGTATAACCAGGGACGTCCACTCCTTGAAGCAATGTGCGAACGATCAAAAAAATTGCTCGAAAAAATGCAAATATGGCCACTATCGTGCCGATATATGTCCAGATGCGCAACGGCAAAGTGCTGAAACTAGTAAATCCTTCCAACGCAAAATTCCACAACTTCCACCCAGAAAATTTGGTTTCTCCTGCAACCCGAGCTTCCCTCGAATATTCAACCTCCGCTGTTTTGTAACCTACCCACGCGAAGAGGCCTTTCATAAAACGTCGGGTTTCTGGAAGGCTTTTAAGTGCATTGGCAACTTCACGAGAAATCAGTCGAAAATCACCGACATTCTCAGGAATTTTAACTTCAGAAACTGCATTGTGTATTCGATAAAAAATTAATGCAGTCCATTTTTTTAATCCGGAATCGGATAATCGACTCGAGCGTTTAGCCAAGACTACGTCATACCCTTCGCGCCACTTCGCAACCAGCTTAGATATTATGTGCGGAGGATCCTGCAAGTCAGCATCGAATGGAACAATGATGTTGCCTCTCGCTTCATCTATAGCGGCCGTCAATGCAGCTTCTTTGCCAAAATTGCGTGTAAGATCGATGACTCGAATTCGCTTATCTTTATTAGAATATTTAAGGAGTTGACGCAGGGTATGGTCACGACTGCCGTCATTGACGCAAACAATTTCGAATTTCACATCCGGAATTAATTCCAGCTCGGGAATGACTTGTTCGAAAAATTGTTCTATAACTTCCTCTTCATTATAAAAAGGAACAACCAGCGATAACAAGGTTATCATCAGCTCTTGCTGATCATCAACGGGCTTCGTTTCCTGTATAAGTTCCGCACCGCAATCTCTGCAGTGAGCAAATTTTCTGCCAGACTTGTTGCCGCATTCATGACAGAACATATAAAACTCTCTCCATTTTAATTTTTAATTACACGTGTCAATCTTTAAAATTTGTAATACTCTACAACAGTTTACAAACCATGTCTGGTTATATGTATGCAAAAGAAAACCATCTGCTCACGTTTAATTCTAACCAGGCAGTTTTTAGATGAAGATTACTACACCGCTGTAAACTAACCTCATAACAACATCCTATAAAAAAATAACCTTATTAATAAATACGATAATTTTCTATTACAAATCTTTTCAATCAATTGCTCAATAATCTCTACTGTAATTAGTCTAAACAAAATTTATAAACTAAGGCAACAAGAGTCCCATCGAAGCGGTATAGTATAATGGTTTTGTTGACGCGCGTCTAAAACTGACCACCTGCGCGCGTTGAATTTTGCTCAGGTGTTTATTAGGTGTAGATTACTACACCACTGTGGATAAGTCGACCAAACTGACTGGGTCTTAAGCTCCTTTTTTTAGGTTTAGTTAGAAGTCTGCGTTCTCCGGTATTGCAAATTCCTTCCGCTCCACCTCCCGCGCCTTGATACGACCTTTCGCTTGCGTGCTGCTGTGCTTGAATCGGTAAGACTCATTCCCTGTTTCAACAATATGGCAATGGTGTGTGAGTCGATCCAATAAAGCTGTGGTCAGCTTGGCATCAATAAATACGCTACTCCATTCTGAGAAGCTTAAGTTTGTGGTAATAATCACACTGGTGCGTTCATATAAGCGTGACAGTAAATGAAACAACAGTGCACCGCCTGCTTGTGAGAATGGTAAATAACCGAGCTCATCAAGAATCACCAGTTCCATTTGCAACAAACTTATCGCCAACTTACCTTGTTTGCCTGCGGCTTTCTCGCGCTCCAGATTGTTGACTAACTCCACGACAGAATAGAAACGTACCCGCTTGCCATGATACTGAATGCCAGCGACGCCCAATGCCGTGGCTAAATGGGATTTACCTGTGCCAGAACCACCAACTAGGACTACATTCTCAGCAGCATCCGTAAACGTCATGGTGGCAAGCCGATCAATCAAGGCCATATCAACACTAGACTGACTAAAATCAAAGCCATCCAGATTACGATGAATAGGAAATCTGGCCGTATGCATCTGATAAGCAATGGAGCGTATGGCACGGTCGGTAGATTCGGCTTCCACTAAGTGTCGCAGCAACCATTCAGAGGAATCCAGTGACGCGGTAGCGCCGTGCGCACCTTGGCTGATGAGCTCTGTATAGCTATCGGCCATGCCATGTAATTTAAGGGCTTTAAGCTGGGTGAGGATATCAGACATGGTTAATCTCCTTTGTAGTTAAACTGTCGTAACGCGCCGTATTGGCCAAGGGTTCCTCAAGTAACGTCAGGCTGGTAGCCACCTGTGCTGGAATCTTCGGTGGTTTGAGGCGGGTTAATACATTGAGAATATGTTCAGCACTCGGTGCGCCTGAAGCCAGCACCTGCTCTACTGCAATCAATACCGCATCTAACCCATGTACTGGCACATTAGCCAGCACGCTGGCCATGATGCGGTCTCCGTTAAGTCGCTCACGTCGTCGCAATTCAGATTGCAACTTGAGTAAAGGTAATGGCATCTGCGCAAAGGGTGCGCCATTACGCAGCGCCCCAGGCTTACGGTCAATCAGCGGAATATAGTGCTGCCAGTCATAGCGGGTTTGATCGCGTTCATATAAACGCGGATGGCAAGCGACCATGGTGCTCTCTGCGTAGATCGTAAGCGATCTGGATATAGATGGATGGCTACTTGGCTGTTGGCTAGGTGACATGGCACCGAATAACGATTGCGTTGCACGGTTACCAAGCAAGTACTGGAAACCCGCGCCAGCACTTCTGTATAGCCATCAAAGGGCGTTGGCATCGGCATCATGTAGAGCTGCTCTTGTTCCAGCACATCGGCAATGGTGAGACTGGCGTAGTCTGGATGAGGCAGCGTTGCTCATAACGTGCGACAGTGCGTTTCCAACCAAGCGTTGAGTTCGCCAAAGCTACTGAACTTCTGATTTCTGGCTGCAGACCAGACGCGGCGGCGTGCGTCTTGCACATTCTTCTCGACCACGCCTTTCTCCCAGCCTGAAGCGACATTGCAGAAATCAGGATCAAACAGATAATGCGCGGTCATGGCAAAGAAGCGTGTATTGACGATACGGCCTTTACCTTTTTGCACCTTATCGACAGCACTCTTCATGTTGTCGTAGATGCCGCGTTTAGTGATACCGCCTAGTGCCGTAAAGGAACGTGTATGTGCATCGAACAGCATCTCATGGCTTTGGGTTGGATAGGCGCAAATCACGAAGGCGCGACTGGCGCACAGTTTGGTATGGGCAGCGAGTATCTTGCGGTGGATGCCGCCAATCACCAGCCATTCTTCACTCCAATCAAACTGAAAGGCTTCACCTAAGGCAAAGTGAAGCGGTACAAATGCCGATTTGGTACTGACGGCTGACGATTGATTGCGCCAATTTCGCACAAACTCAGTCACACGTGAATAGCAGCCGGTGAATCCATCCTGCTTGATTTCTTTAAACAGCATGAGAGCATTACGCCGATCACGCTTTGGCCGATGTGCATCAGCCACCAACGCCATTAATAGCTTAGGTTCGAACGGTGTGAGCTTGGTAAGCTTCGTCGCTCTGCGGTACTTCGGCTCTGCGCTATCTGCGGCTTTCAACCATTTCTTAATGGTGTTGCGTGTGAGTGTGGTACGTCTCGCAATCTCACTAATGGATAAATGTTCTCGAAAGAACATACGACGAATCTTGGCATACATGACCATGGTAATCACCTCATTGACTCCTGCTCATAAAATAAGCAGGATACTGGTTTTACCTGGTCAAAATTCAACGCGCATAACTGCGCTTATTTGGTCAATTTTGAATGCGCGTCAACATACACTGGGCTGAGTTTGCAACGCCAAAACGCTCTTGGAAACTTTACTCAGTGGGAAATGGATTTGGAATGGGAAAAATCTAAACCAAATCTAATTTGACAGACAACCTAAAATTCGGTAACTATCAGATCAGGTCTGAGCTAGTACAATTTATGGCAACGGAAATTTCCATTTTCATTCTCCATCACAATGCTACCTTTATCACTACGTTTTTTTGAATTAAAATTAAATGCTACATTAATTTTTAAATAAATCTACTTTAGCTTTGATTTCTCAGACTCCCAATATTGCTTAAACTTTTGCCTTGCCTTTATATATTTATTACCGCATGAAACCATATTTTCTGTGCTTGAGCATTCAGTACTTTTTTTGTAATCTCTATTCCAAATTTCCTCTTTGAGGGATTCTTCGCTTACTTGAGAAGCCTTTTGTTGTTGCTGTTGAATTAATTGATTTTTCGCAGCAAAGTTTTGTTTAGCAATTTCATCTTGAGAACTTCTCTCTCTTTCTTGCTTTTCTAAGATCTCTCGGTAAGAATTATCTGATGGTTTCACTGGGGTTTGAATTTTTATATTTTGAGTGATTTGAGCAGATGTTGATTTAACCTTTAAATAAGTACGGATTATTTCTGAGGCACCCCATATAATTATTCCAATTGCAAAGATTCCGAATATAAAAGTTATATATAAGGATTTTGCTTGTTTTTTTGCTAGATTAAAATAGGTCTGCTGAGGATCTGCAAGCCATTCATTAGCATTTGAAATTTGATTATGATCTTTCAGCGAATACTTCAGAAGCGCCTGTTTAATTTCTTCTGATTTAGGCATGTCTTCTGCATGCCATCTTATCAATGGAACCTTAGCAGCTTCAAGATTATTATTTTTTTTATTATCCCGTTCTTTAGCCTTTATTTTAAGGTGGGTTTTATCATCAAGTTCTACAGCAGCAACAATATTAAAATCTTTTGTGCAGATCAGAAAATCGATACTTTGCTGTGAAATAGGGTTAAACCATTTAGAAAAGTTTTTATTATTGGTCTGGACTCTGTCAACTTTTAGAAAACTAGATAGCTGGACTTGTGCCAATACAATAAATTCTGGGAGTGTCTCGACTAGCCTGTGATAAAAAATCGTTTCTGTCCTAGTTAAAGGCTTTTTGGAAACATAAGGTCTTAAATTTGATGCTGAAAGTAGGCTTGACCAATTACCTTTAACACTTGCAAATAGGGCTACTATTAAAAAGATTAGACCTAGAAATAATAGTGCAATGGTAACAGTCATATTTTAAATAATTCTTAATTTAATTGCAAAAAACTATAACACTTATAAATTGTTAAAAACAATTACACTTTTTAAAAAATAATATTGGAGTTGTATTATTTGAGATCTT
>JACMMS010000065.1 GCA_014378915.1 Methylophilaceae bacterium | reverse complement strand
GCATACACCCAACTGCGGCTGAAGAATTTGTAACCATGCGAACACCAGTGGCATGATGAATTGAGTTAGCCCCGATTTTGTGGACGGGCAAGTTGATGATATTTTATCAACTTGTTAGGGGTTTTCATGAAACGTATTCCCCGTCGCTAGATATTTAAGGGAGCAAAAAAATAGTACTAATAATCTGTGAAGTCGCAATCACTTAAGACATTAGGAGATTTAATTTTTAACAAAACAAGTTTAAGAGATATTCGTTTGTAAACATATAAAAACGGAAAATTTGTAATTGTTTTGCCAATAACGCACTTTTATCAAGAGTAGTAGTTAAGCGCAGTTTGGCTAAAATAATACTGTAATAAAAAATACCCATAATTAACTACTGATAGATTTATTAATGAGATTAATTGATGAATTACATAGTAGTAAATAATACAAATAAGGAGCTTGATGTTGTCAATTTAGAAACGATTACTCAATCAAATCATTTAAATTGGCTTACTCAAGTAAGGGGTGCGGCAGCAATCTATGTATTATGTCACCACGCAGTAAGGCAAGTTACAATTGTTGGTGAGCACGCACATGACCCTTTATACAGGCTAATACAGTTGTTGACGTCTTACGGCCATTACGCTGTTGATGTCTTTATTGTTTTATCTGGCTACTGTCTTATGCTGCCTTTGTTAAAAAAAGGTAATTTTGGAAGCAGCATCGATTTTTACATACGAAGGGCTGTTCGCATTATTCTGCCATACTATGGCGCTTTAGCACTGACTCTAATTTTAATTTATTTCTTTGGCACTGGTTTGCAAGAGTCTAGCTGGGCTAAACATTCCTTGCCAATTTCCTTTGAAAGCGTATGGAAGCATCTGCTGTTGGTTCATCAATGGTTTCCAGACACGCAAAGCAATATTAATGGTGCATTTTGGTCTGTCGGTGTGGAATTTCAAATTTACCTGCTATTTCCATTATTTTATTACGCTGGACACAAAATCGGATTTTTAAACACTTTTTACCTGCTTACGGTTGTTGCATATGCATTATGGGGTATGACTTATTATGTTAATATTTTCAATCCTAGTGAAAATGGTACATCCATTTATTACTGCGCATTGTTTTATATGGGTGTGATGTCAGCACATTATGCGCATCAAGAAAACAAAGTTTACCCTGCTTTATTATTAACTAAACATCCAAGAGTGACTATGTTGCTGGCAGTAGGAGGCATTGTTGGATTGGCTGGGTTAAGTTTTGTCATTTCCTACATTAACCCTGCTCTAACATTACCTCTTCAGATTCAAAGCTTCTTTATCGGCTTATTTGTAGCAGTTTTATTTTATTTAAAAGGGTGCAAAAAAATTGATTTTACTTATTTCAATCACACTGCGACTTTAAAATGTTTTGAATGGGTGGGAGTGATTGGATTTTCAGTATATTTATTGCATGACCCAGTTATAGCAATAGTTTGGAGTTATCTCGTCCTACCCATGCACTTACCTTATTATTGGCTTCAAGCAGTTATCGAAATAGTTTTAGGCCTGATTATTTCAATAGGAGTCGCGTTTATCTTTTATAAGTATGTTGAATTGCCGTGCCATCGACTAAGTAAGAGTTTGGGTAAAGTCCTCGCAGGAAACTACTAGGTAATCATATCGCTATGTGAGAACTGGTATTAATGCTCCCAAGCAATTTAATAGCTGTTTTGAATAATTTTTTTCTCACAGTAAAAAAACTTAAGTGCTTTCATTTTTTATACTGCATACAAACGTATCTTTCGAACACAAAAAAGCCTAGCTACTTGCTAGGCTTTTTGTTTAATCAGTTAGTAACTGATTAATTACTTATTCATTACGTACATTGTAACTTCAAAGCCAAAACGCATTTCAGTAGCTGCTGGTGTTGTCCACATAATATTTATCCTTTTAGTTGTTCACATCAAAGCAGATGTGATTTCGGTAAAAGAATAATACGCTTAAACTTTAATCTGACCCTATGCACTTCAACTAATGCAGCCTAATGATTTTACTTAATTTAATTAAACTTTTACTGCTGATTTTATTATTAACTCCAATCAGAACTTCTGGTTATTTGAGGTTTATTCAGAACTCTTAGTATTACTTCGCTTGGCAAGCCAGCACTCTGCATCATCTGCTTGGCTAACAAACCACCTTTAAATTTATTAATAATTAAACCTTTATTGACGATGCGATCAAAAATGTTATTTACACGTTTTTGCATGATGCTTTCCATTAACAATGCGCTATTTGATCCGAATAATCAGTACTTCTGATTTTATAAGGCTCATGTAACACTATTTCAATAACAATATACGGCACTCCTATTTTCACCATCATTTTTTTCGCTTTTGCAAAGTGTTTTTTCTACACATTTCAGCCCCTTTTTTCGGCTATCTCAAAATTGGGTTGGTTCGTTTAATCATTATTAATTTTCTTAATAGATACCATTGATGATGGGTTATGGACTTCATACACAGCGTTATAGTTTAATTAAACTTTACTGAGTATCTATGGCAAGGGAACGTTTTGCTTTATTACGACGCCGCGCAATACCGAAAGCACCTAACGCAGAAGCCAGCAATGGCAAAGCAGCGGGAACTGGTACAGCACTTAATTCGTTAACACCAATTACATAGTCATTAAAGTCTGCATCAGCTGAGCCGCCATCATTAAAACCGACTAAAAATGCAAATGGATTGCCTGCGGCATCTCCAATAGAATCGACATTTTCGAGAAATGCAATATTCTCTTGAAGGTTAGTCGTATTAGAAGCTTTTACTCCACCATTGCCTGTAAAACCAAAATCAACAACACCTGCGCTTACGTTTGATAAAAAGCTATCGTTCTTAGTTACTGTATTAGTACCTGAACCAGCGACTATTAATCCATTTAGAATTAAATAATTTGTATTAGCAGCATCTTTACCTAAAAATGTAAATTTAAGGGTTGTATTCTGTGTGGCTGAAAGTTGGCCGAACACGCCAGTATTAGTATTGACAACACCATTCGTGCCATTGAACATAATATTAGTGCCATATGTATTCAAGTTCAAATTACTCATTGTAATTGCTTGTGCAGATGTAGCAATCACCGTAAAACCTAGTGCCAGTAAAATCTTTTTCAAAATAATTCCTTAAAAATAAAATAAAAATAAAAATGCAAGTTCTGCATTCAAAATGATTATTAAATATTTTCAAAGTTTTATCCGTGTGTTACCGTACATAACTATGTTAATCAGTGATCTGTCCTAGATAACACATAAAATGAGACCTTTGCACGAACCAGTTAAACATCGCGCTTTGGTCGGCTTCCATTTTTAAAATTAAAATTTACTCATTCTTGAGTCGTCTTCTCTTAATACCGTCTTTAATTAGGGTATTTCTGCCAATAATAGGGCTATTTAAGCCAAATTACCCGCTGTTAAACGCAACCATCCTACATAGCCTGCAAATCCCGTTGAATCGCTACTCCTCGCTTGAGATTGTAAGCCATACACATCAAACCAAATCTCGTGAAGTGACGCACCAACCCAAGGTATCTTGCCTGACCCATGCCGTAATGCAG
>JACMMS010000064.1 GCA_014378915.1 Methylophilaceae bacterium | reverse complement strand
CCTGATTTGACTAACCGAATCGCTTCTTGTTTAAATTCTATGGTGTATTGCGCTTTTGACTGTTTCGCCTTCATTTACTACTCCTTTCGCTAATTTTATCATTAGCTATGGACTCTAGTTTTTGAGGGCAAGGTCACATTACAAAACAAACCAGTATCGGCGTTCTCCCAAGCCTTTTCACCTAAATAACTCAAGATGAGATTAGCTGCTTCGGCTATGGCAACATCTAATTGATAAAAAGCCTCATCAAACTGTTTTTATGAAAAATAAAAGTAGCAAAATACATTTCTACAAACAATCACTCATTAGTTTTCACTTCGTTATCAGGATTTAACGCAGCCAAAATAGCCTCAGGCGCATAGCCTCTTATAACGGAGCTATTCACTTCTAGCACTGGTACGCCACTACCATTAATTGCATCGTAACGTCGCCTACCTTCATCCGAGTTTTCAATATCAAATTCAGTGTAAGTAATATTGTTCTCTGCCAAAAATTCACGTGTTTTCTGGCAATATCCACACCAAGTAGTGCCGTATAAAATGACTTTTTTTGTACTGCTTTGTGCATTAGCTTGTGCGGCAGCTAACTGCTGTTTTGAAAGGCTAGGGGTAAATATTGATTCGATTTTTCCCCAGCTTTGATACAAAGCGAACACGACTATAAAAGCGATGAGTTTTTTCATTTAGTCTTTTATAAATAGAGCAGTTTAAAGATAGCACTTTCTATATTCGATGTTTTGCAAAATAAACTAGCTTTTTTTATGACGTAAGTTAGCAGCGATACGCATTCGTAATGCATTTAGTTTAATAAAGCCACCTGCATCCTTTTGATCATAAGCACCTTTGTCATCTTCAAAAGTAGCAATGGTTGAATCAAATAATGAGTCTGTTTTACTATCACGGCCTACTACAATCACGTTGCCTTTATATAACTTAACACGCACCCAGCCATTAACTGTGCTTTGTGTATGGTCAATCAAGGTTTGAAGCGCATGGCGCTCTGGTGCCCACCAGTAGCCGTTATAAATCGTGCTGGCATAACGCGGCATAAGGTCATCTTTTAAATGTGCCACTTCGCGATCTAAAGTAATAGACTCAATAGCACGATGCGCTTTAAGCATAATAGTACCGCCTGGAGTTTCGTAACAGCCGCGTGATTTCATACCCACATAGCGGTTTTCAACTAAATCTAAGCGACCAATCCCGTGTTTACCACCAATGGCGTTGAGATGAGCAAGTAATACATGCGGCTTCATGGCCTCACCGTTTAACGAAACTGGGTCACCATTCAAGTATTCAATATCTAAATACTCTGCGGCGTCAGGCGCTTTTTCTGGGCTTAATGTCCAGCGCCACATTGTTTCTTCAGCTTCTGCCGCTGGGTTTTCTAGGTGACGACCTTCATAGCTAACATGTAATAAGTTAGCATCCATACTGTATGGGCTGCCACCTTGCTTGTGCTTCATATCCACGACGATGCCATTTTTTTCGGCATAGGCCATCAATTTTTCGCGGCTTAATAAATCCCACTCACGCCATGGGGCGATAATTTGAATGTTTGGATTAAGCGCATATGCGCCCAACTCAAAACGGACTTGGTCGTTACCTTTACCTGTTGCGCCATGAGAGATTGCATCTGCATTAGTTTCTGCAGCGATTTCAATTAAACGCTTAGCAATTAATGGCCTGGCAATAGAGGTACCGAGCAAGTATTCTCCTTCATAAACCGTATTTGCACGGAACATGGGGAATACAAAGTCACGTACAAACTCTTCACGCACATCGTCAATATAAATCTCTTTTATGCCCGCCGCTTTGGCTTTAATACGGGCTGGCTCTAGTTCTTCACCTTGACCTAAGTCAGCGGTAAACGTGACTACTTCACATTGATACTCATCTTGCAGCCATTTCAAAATAACTGAGGTGTCTAACCCGCCAGAATAGGCCAACACTACTTTGTTAATTTCTTTTTTAATATTGCTCATTACTCTAAACCTTTAAACTTTAAATAATTCAAATGCTACTAAAAAACTCACAGAAACCATCACTGTCATGCCAAATAAAAATAATCAATCCGCATAACACTCAATATGCAATAGGTCATCGTTATGTTGAATTGACCAGTAAGACAACATAGCACTGGCCAAAAAAGCCAAGCTATCTATGGCTAAAAAATTATCAGACCAGAGAGAAATGACATCTTTTGGGATAAGTTGCATAAGCGATATCACCGTCATACATACGCCAACCATTGTGGCTGAAACTGGGAAAATATAATTTGAAACGTGATGATTAGTCATATTGCCTGCAGTTCAAAAATGAATGAATTCGTGTAGACAATCTAAAAAAAAGTTATTGCTCTTTACCCAACTTTACCCAGCAACAAATATTCCATTAGCGCTTTTTGTACATGTAGCCTATTTTCCGCCTCATCCCACACCACACTATGAGCCCCATCAATCACGTCAGCCGCAACTTCTTCACCACGATGCGCTGGTAAACAGTGCATAAATAGCGCATCTTTAGCGGCGACTTTCATCATATCGCTATCAACTTGCCAATCGGCAAAGTCTCGCAGACGCTCCTCATTTTCTGCCTCAAACCCCATGCTGGTCCATACATCGGTAGTGACTAAATGAGCACCACGCGCTGCCTCCATCGGATCAGCAAACTCCCCATAGTGGGCGTGACCATATAAATTAGCACGCTCTGGCTCAACTTCATAACCTGGTGGGGTGGAGACATGCACATTAAAATCTAACACCTCTGCCGCTTGCAACCAAGTATTACAGACGTTATTGCTATCACCAATCCAAGCAACGGTTTTACCTTTAATCGGCCCACGATGCTCAATAAACGTAAAAATATCGGCCAAAATCTGGCATGGGTGATACTCATTGGTTAAGCCATTAATGACCGGCACCCTTGAGTTAGCTGCAAAACGTTCGATGATATCTTGCTCAAAAGTACGAATCATCACAATATCACTCATACGTGAAATCACTTGTGCAGCGTCTTCTACTGGCTCACCACGGCCCAATTGCGAATCACGCGTATTGAGATAAATAGCCGAGCCGCCCAGTTGCTGCATCCCAGCTTCAAACGAAAGTCTGGTACGTGTGCTGGCTTTCTCAAAAATCATGACTAAAGTGCGATCACTCAAAGGCCAGTAAGGCTGGTAAGCCTTAAACTGCCGTTTGATGATTTTAGTACGCGCAAAAATATGATTGAGTTGTTCTGCGCTCAAGTCATTAAATTGCAAAAAGTGTTTTATTGCTGATTCTATAGTCGCCATGATGGTTTTCTATGCGGCTTACTTGTACCGCTGGAACTTAAATATAATAATAAATTCAATAGATTTATTAAATTAAAAACTGCTTAATCAAAACACTAAGACGATTCACCAAATCGGTTGCTTCTATTTTATTCATGATTAATGGTGGCAATAAACGCACTACTTTATCGGCTGTTACATTAATTAAAAACTTGGCGTTAAGCGCCATTTTTACCAAATCGCCACAAGGTCTATCTAACTCAATACCAATCATCATGCCAGCATTGCGGATGTTAACCACACCGGATACACCTTGTAATTGATGGCTTAATTGCGCATTAATAAAATTGCCTACTTCAAACGCATTTTGGCGAATATTTTCTTGTTCAATAATATTTAATGTGGTCAAACCAGCTGTTGTCGCTAATGGATTACCACCAAAAGTAGAGCCATGCTTGCCATAAGTAAATAACTCTGCCGCATCACCTCGTGCGAGGCACGCACCTATTGGCACCCCTGACCCCAGTCCTTTAGCCAAGGTCATCACATCTGGCATAATCTCCGTGTGCTGAAAGGCAAACCATTCACCGGTACGTGCGATGCCAGATTGCACTTCATCGACCATAAACAACCAGTTTTGTGCATCGCAAATTTCACGAATACCTTTAAAGTAAGCATTCAAGTTTTGTGGGATATGAATCCCACCCTCACCTTGCACAGGCTCAATTAAAATTGCTACGATATTGGGATGATAACGTGCAAGTACTTTAATCACTTCAATATCATCAAACTCAACGCGGATAAAACCTTTCATTAACGGCTCAAACCCCGCTTGCACCTTAGCATTGCCAGTAGCTGATAATGTCGCAAAAGTACGGCCATGAAAACTTTGTTCCATGACAATAATCTCTGGGTTTTCTACGCCTTTTTTGTGAGCATGCAAGCGTGCTAACTTAATAGCAGCCTCATTCGCTTCGCAACCAGAGTTGCAGAAAAATACTTTATCCATGCCAGAAATTTCATGTAATTTTTCTGCGAGTGCGCTTTGTTCGGCAATGTGATAAATGTTGGATACATGAATCATTTTTGAAACTTGTTCGCTAATGGCTTTGACCAAACCAGGATGTGCATGACCTAAACCATTAACCGCAACCCCTGATAGCGCATCAAGATATTGATTACCTTCTGTATCCCACAACCATACGCCTTGACCATGTGTAAAAGTCAAAGGTTGACGATTGTAGGTATTCATTAAATGTTGTGACATATATGTGCTTTTAATTTAAGCGCTTAGCATATAAGCGCTTTTGATATAAAAATTCGGCTTAAAGTATTAAGTGAGTAATGAAAAGAAAAAAGCGGCGCATGCCGCTAATATTATTTTTACAAATTCAACCTCGAGAGTAGCGCAAAAGCGCGTTTTAAGCAAGAAAACAGTGCGAGTTTAAAGCAATATTAATAACGGTATCAACCACCTAAGACTTTGCTTCTAACAAAAATGGTTCGCTTCAAAACGGCAAAAATAACTTGATAAAAAATCCCATTAAGGCAAAATTACACTCCTTAGTTTCAATCTATTAATTCAGCTTACTGCTCATTATTTAAATGTCCCCATGTCACCTGTTACTGCTTTAAATTTATCTCAACAAGACTTCGATTTGCCAACACCGCAACTACCCATAGCTTGGCATGTAAGCGCTGAAGTATTTGCACTTGAGCAACAACATTTATTTCCCCAGGTAGCGCAATATATTGGACATGCGCTG
>JACMMS010000063.1 GCA_014378915.1 Methylophilaceae bacterium | reverse complement strand
GCTAGAAAGTTACAGGCTGGATTTAACAACTTTCGCACTTTGGCTACCACAGCAAAACAAGCAATTATTAAGCGTAAATCAAGCGGATATTCAGCAGTATCTAGCCGTAAAATTCCCGCAAAGCAAACCGCGCAGTATTAGCCGACTGATTGCAAGTTTACGACGGTTTTATCGTTTTTTGATGCGCGAGAATAAAATCAGCCTAGACCCTACCTTGCAAATACAATCGCCCAAGTTGCCGCGTAGCCTGCCTAAAAGTCTCAATGAAGATGAAGTGGTTGCGCTACTTAATGCGCCAAATGTGGATGAACCTGCAGGTTTGCGTGACCGTGCCATGCTAGAGCTGCTTTACGCCTGTGGCTTGCGTGTATCGGAGTTAGTAGGCATTAAGGTAACAGAAGTCAGCGTGAGCGATGGCGTAGTGCGTGTAACAGGCAAGGGCAGTAAAACGCGTTTAGTACCGATGGGTGAAGAAGCCGTTGATTGGATTTCGCAATATTTAAGCAAATCAAGGTCACTAATACTGCAAAAACGCTTATGTGATGCGCTATTTGTAACCAATCGTGGTGAGGCGATGACACGCCAAGCCTTTTGGTACTTAATCAAACGCTACTCTTTATTGGCGGGTATTACTAAACACATGTCGCCACATGTGCTGCGCCATGCTTTTGCTACGCACTTGTTGAATCATGGTGCGGATTTAAGAGTAGTGCAGATGCTGCTGGGACATTCAGATATTTCTACCACGCAGATTTATACACATGTGGCAAGAGAGCGCTTGAAGCAATTGCATAGCGTGCATCATCCACGCGGCTAAAGTGTGCGCTAATAATTGCATTCTGCAGAAGGGTTTAAGCCTTCTTTATCCATTGATAATTTGGCTTTGCCATCTTTGTAATTGATTATCCAAACACTATCAAAGTCTGTGTCAGCCCACTGAGGCGCGTCATCTACTCCAAGCGTGCTAGCCAATGCGTGAATTGCGCTATGTTCCCACACCATTAACACTATGCCCTCTTTTTTAAATACACTTTTGGCGATTTTTTCATTTTCATCTGCGCTATATTTGCTGTTAATCGGCAAATTATACTTAATGGCAAATGGGCTAATCGTTTGAAACATCCGACTGTGTTTAGTGGCATCGTCACTTTTTAGTGCGGGCACATAAATATAATTTCGGATGTTTAATTTTGTATGCAATACCGCCGCTAATTGCAATGAGCGGTTTTGACCTTGGCAGGATAAATTGTCGCCATTTTTTGGTTTTTCACCGTGGCGGATAATGACTACTTTAAGGTTATTGCTAGGCGAATTTTTATCGAAGTCATGTTTTTTATCATCGCAACTTGTTAATAAAACTGTTGTGATTGCGAGTAAAAGCGCTAAGTAATATTTCTTGAATAAGATATTTTGCATGGTTTGTGTGCTTTAACTTATAAAAATGAACATTGAGTTATTTCGGGGGTAGCCCGACAGCTAGTCACTTTCTTTTAACTGCCTGAAAAGCACCAGTGCTTGGTGTGTCCGCCAAGTACCCGCTGTTACACTCGACCTTGGCGCCAAAAGTAACCAAAGAAAACGGCACCCCAACATCACGGCCTAGCGGCTTCCCTGTGCTACCCAACATAAAGGCAGCAATTGGAAACTCGCCTAGCGGCTCAAACAGCCGCTTGCTGAGAGCTTCCTTTATGT
The DNA here is from genome assembly GCA_014378915.1 of Methylophilaceae bacterium. Lineage (GTDB taxonomy): Bacteria > Pseudomonadota > Gammaproteobacteria > Burkholderiales > Methylophilaceae > JACMMS01. The sequence continues at coordinate 1,161 of JACMMS010000063.1, read as the reverse complement.
TTGCGTTGCTCGGCGTGGTGATAGGGGCTAACTATTAATATGAAATATCTCTGAAGTTTTGCATGTTAAGCATTCAGCAAAAAAATTCTTTTTGTCTTTCCGAATTTTGAAAACATTTTTGCATTTAGAGCAAGTGGTATCTATTCGATTATTTTCATCACAGCTTAAGCACTTTAGATAATAGTTCTTACCAAACCTTATTTCTACTTTGTCAGATTTACATTTACGGCACGAATGCTTGAATTTATTATTAGTGTCTGAAAATGTGCCTGATATAGCGTCTGTTATTACGCTAATAACACTGGTTAGCTTTGGTTTTTCTGACACCATATATTCAGAAGTTTTTTGTTCTACTTTTAGTGGCTTATCGTATAAAGGTGCTTTTGGACATGGGTTTTCAGTAATCGCATTATTTGATTTGTATGGTTTATGGATTTTTACTAAGTGCTCAGCAAGTCTAGCTCTATGGCTTTCTGATAAGCTAAAGTCTTGGGGTTTAGCATTATTTGCCCTATCAGAAACAATTCTGTTAACGTGATCATCAATAACATCTGCAGGGCATACTTCAGGGTACAGTTGTCTGTTTTTAGTTATGAAAACGCCACCGTTAGCAGTGGAAAAAGTAACTAATACATCAACAGCCAGTTCCTGAATGGCATTCCGCGTAACATCATTGCTTGCACCTGACAAAAGTACCTTTTTGAGTGTTTGGCCTTGACGATTAGCTTGTTTAATAGGGTTACCCATGCCTTCTGGTTTTTCTTTTGGCGAATATTTTCGCAACCATTGTCCATCGTCTTCAACCTCCAATATACCCGCGACACTTTTGCTTTCAACAATAATTAAACCGTGTTGATGGATTATTAGATGATCCATTTGCGCAGTAGTGCCGTCATCAAATACCACTCGTAAATCATGCAGTATTAATACCTTTGGGTCATCACCAAAAGCCATTTTTAAATAATAAGCAACTCTTATCTCTTCGTCATGCCCTGCTTTTCTAAGTCTATCTTTCGGAACTGGATTGAAATTTTCTTTAACTATCATGATTGTTAGTTTTCTTTTGTTATTAACATTAGTTTACCAATCAGATAGACTAAATCAAACCTTTCTTTCTATGATTACCCCCAAAGCCTTCAACCCTAGCAATATCGAAGGCTT
>JACMMS010000062.1 GCA_014378915.1 Methylophilaceae bacterium | reverse complement strand
GGTGATTGCCCTGACTTCCATCTTTGCCATCACGCTGCCTGTCTGTGCTGAAGACAGCCCTGGACGTCCCATTCCAGCCATGTATACCACCCTCCAAAATTCATATTAAATCAGATGGTGTTGCATTGAGCAGTTGAACGCGCTGGTTCATTCGTCAAAGAAATGCATATTAATAAAATTGACCATGCCATGGTGCGCTCAATTCACAGTGTGGCGGAATCAATAGGCATTCAAACTGTGGCAGAGTTTGTCGAAAACAAAGCCATACTAACCGAACTAGAAAAAATAGGCGTCCACTTTGGGCAGGGCTATTATTTAGGGAAACCAATTGAGTTAAAAAGGTTGGTAAAAAGTTTTTTAATACCAAAAACATAAAGATCGCGTATTAATTATTTCCAAATCTAAGAACTGATTATTTGGTAAAAGCTATCCGCGAGGATGGTTTTTTTGATGGAGTAGCTTAAGCCGCTCTCCCGCTACGTGTGTATAAATCTGCGTAGTTGAAATATCAGAATGCCCTAACAACATTTGGACCACGCGTAAATCCGCACCATAATTTAATAAATGTGTGGCAAATGCATGCCGTAATACATGTGGTGAAATAGCTTTGCTAATGCCAGCTTTGATTGCATAGCGTTTAATTAAGTACCAAAAAGCTTGCCGTGACATGCAGTCTCCTCGTGCAGTAACAAACAAACTATCACATAGTCTTTTACCTAATATATGCGGTCTTGCTTCTTTTAAGTAACGGCTGATCCAATCTGTTGCTATTTCACCCATTGGTACTAAGCGAGTTTTGCTTCCTTTTCCTGTAACACGTATTACACTATCATTTACGCTTACCTCGGTCACTTTAATGTTTACTAGCTCAGATACGCGCAAACCGCAGGCATAAAGTAGCTCTAGCATCGCTTTATCACGCAAGCCCATATGCTCGTTAATATCGGGTGCATCAAGTAAGGCATTTACATCAGTTTCATTTAAACTTTTAGGTAAACTACGCGGCAATTTTGGCGCTTCTATTTGAAGCGTTGGGTCAATTTGAATATCGCCTTCGCGTAAGTAGTAACGATAAAAGCGTCTTAAGCTAGCAATTAATCGGTTAATACTGCGAGATTTAATATGCGGGAAGCGCACTGCGAGATATTGCTGCAAATGTTGTTGCTGTACAGCTAGCAAATCAAGCTTTTCAGCCTCTGCTAACCAGCTTGCAAACTGCCTTAAATCTAAACGGTAGCTTACTAAAGTGTTCTTTGATAATCCATCTTCTAACCAAATAGCATCTAAAAAGTGGTCGATATTATCTTGGTTATTTGTACTTAATGCACCTTTAGTTATGCTGTCATCGGTCACAACGCAACGCTTTCATGCGCAAGCAGCCACTGCTTAATAGTTAAGCCGCCTGCCTCGCCTTGCATAAATCCACCTAAGCCATTTTTAGCTACTACGCGATGGCACGGAATAAAAAGAGGGATATTATTTGCACCGCAAGCATTAGCAACAGCGCGTGGACCAGAAGCTACTTTATCAGCGAGTTGCGTGTAATTAAACACCTGACCGCTAGGAATATTAGCAATAGCCTTCCATACGCACTTCTGAAAAGGCGTGCCTTGCAAGGCATATGGGCTATTTAGGGCCACTCTAGAATTAGCAAGATAAGTTTTAATTTGATTAATGATATTGAGGGTAAAAGCATCCTTTGTTGGCTTTTCTGTAAAAACTTCAGCCAACATTTCATGACTCAATAATTTTAGATGCAAAAGAAAATCATCCCGAGTAATAATACCTATAGCTCCAAACGGAGCAGGCACCATAGCGCTAAATTCAGTGTTTACCATTTACTAAGTTTAACGCAAGTACGCAAGGCTATGAATCAATAAAAAAGCCTCGCTAAATTAGTTGCGAGGCTTTTTAAATATTACTGAAACAATAAAAATCTAGGCTTTTGTTACTTCTGGTGCCATTACTTCTTTTTCGCGGCTAAACAATTTCTCTTTAATACGTGCAGATTTACCTGAACGTTCACGCAAGTAGTAAAGTTTAGCGCGGCGAACATCACCACGGCGTTTAACTTCGATGCTCGCAATCAATGGTGAGTAAGTTTGGAATGTACGCTCCACGCCTTCCCCTGAAGAAATTTTACGTACAATGAATGATGAATTTAAGCCACGATTACGTTTAGCAATCACTACACCTTCGTAGGACTGCACACGTTTACGGGTACCTTCAACCACGTTTACACCGATAACAACTGTATCGCCTGGTGCAAAAACTGGAATCACTTTGCCTAAACGAGCAATTTCTTCCTCTTCCAACATTTTAATAATATCTGCCATCTTTTATCTCCGCTGGTTTCCCTTTAGAGTTCCTTTTAGTTATGAGGATGCTTGTTCCTGCGCAATAGTTTCTAATTCTTAGGGAATCCACTTCCCTCTAAATCAAAGTCTGCGAGCAGCCGTGCTTCCTCTTTCGTCAATGACCTTACGGCCAATAAATCCGGGCGTTTAGCCCTTGTTAGCAACAGCGATTGCTGTAATCGCCATTGCTTAATCTTTGCATGGTTGCCAGACATTAATATGGCGGGTACCTTTAATTCTTGACCTGTAGTGTTGGTAAATATTTCAGGTCGCGTGTAATGCGGGCAATCTAATAAGCCATCTACAAATGAATCTTCAACTGCGGAATCTTTATCACCTAATGCCCCAGGCAATTGTCTGATAACTGCATCCATCAGTGCCATGGCGGGTAATTCACCACCACTTAATACATAGTCACCAATAGAATACTCTTCATCAACCAAGCTATTAAGCAAGCGCTGATCTACGCCTTCATAACGGGTAGCCAACAATATTAAGTTCTTTTGTTTACTAAGCTCCATTACAATTTCATGAGTCAATGGCTTGCCAGTGGGTGATAAGTGAATGACTTTAGTATCCACAAAATCTAAACTGTCTTTCAAAATCTCTTTTTGCCGCGCTTTTGAAGCAATAATCGCTTTTTCGAGTGGTTCAGCAAGCATTACCATGCCAGGACCACCACCGTAAGGTCGATCATCTACAGTTTTATGATTATCAGTTGTGAAATCTCTTGGATTCCATAACTGCAAATAATAAATATTATTCTGTAACGCACGCCCTGTAATACCATGTTGAGTAATCGCCTCAAACATTTCTGGAAAGAGGCTGATAACATCAAATATCATCTAAAAATCTGCATCTCTCTTGTTGTTCGAATGACTATTTAAAATCCGCATCCCAATCAACCAGAATTGTCTTAGCCGCAATATCAACTTCAAGTACGACATCAACAATAAATGGAATTAAACGTTCACTGGATTTCGGTACACCATCAGTATTCACCACTAGTACATCATTTGCACCTGTTTGAAATACGTCAGATATTTTACCAAAATCAATGTCTTGCTTATTTTTAACACTTAAGCCGATTAAATCAGACCAGTAGTACTCGTCTTTATCGGCTTCTGGTAATTGATTACGAGGAACCGCCACCTGCTTACCTTTGCACCTTAGTGCAGCATCGCGGTCATCAACACCTACTAGCTTAGCGACTAAAACATCGTTATGCACTTTAGCTGTTTCTATCTCGACTTCTTGCCAAGTGTTATCTTTACCAATCCACCAAGACTCATAGCCAAATAGACCATCAATTGCCTCAGTATCTGGCACAATTTTAACCCAGCCAAAAATGCCGTATGGGGCGACAATGCGCCCCATGATAACCATTTTACTCACAGTTGACTGCTTATTAATTTTTTTATAGCTTGGCTAGACCTAGCCAGCTTTTAAAAAATAGCTAAAAGTTAAGCCGCAGCGTCAGGTGTTGCGGCAGCAGCTGGTGCTTCTTCTACAACTGCTGGAGCAGCGTCAGCTTCTGAAGCAGTGGCATCAGCTTCTGCCTTAGCTTCCGCTTCTTTTGCAGCAATCGCGTCAGCAGCAGCTTTAACTTCTGCAGCTAATTTAGCCTCAGCAGCTTGTTTTGCTTTTATAACTTTAGCAGCGTCTTTAGCCTTAGCAGCTTCAGCAGCCTCTGGGCCTTTTGCATTGAACTTAACTAAACGTGCAACGCAATCAGACAATTGCGCGCCATTTTTTTGCCAATGACTGATACGCTCGCCATCTAAACGTAAGCCTTCTACGCCAGCTTTAGCAAGTGGATTATAAAAACCTACGCGTTCAATAAAGCGACCATCACGACGATTACGTGAATCTGCTACTACTACGCTGAAAAAAGGCGCTTTTTTCGAGCCGCCACGGGCTAAACGAATGATTACCATAATATTGTTTTCTATTAACTTTTGACAGAAAGGTGCGGATTTTACGTTATTTATAGTACTTTTGGCAAGCTGTATCTTTGCTGCTTAAAGAATGATTTTACTATTAATGACTATAGCGTGTTGGATCAGCCAAATCAGCGGCTTTAAAACCTTCTCGACGCAATCTGCAAGAGTCACATAAACCGCAAGCTTGGCCCTGATGATTGGCTTGATAACAAGATACCGTCATTGCGTAATCAACGCCTAAAGTCATGCCTTGTATAACAATTTCCGCTTTCGTCATGTCAATAAGCGGTGCATGCACGGTAATAGTTTGACCTTCTACAGCACTTTTAGTCGCTAAATTTGCCATTGCTTGAAATGCGCCTATATATTCACCGCGACAATCAGGATAGCCTGAATAATCTAACGCATTCACCCCAATAAAAATATCTTGCGCACCTAGCACCTCAGCCCACGCTAGGCTAAGTGAAAGCATAATGGTGTTGCGAGCAGGCACGTATGTTATAGGAATGCCAGTAGAAGCCACTTCTGGTACCGCAATCTTATTATCAGTCAGCGCAGATCCGCCAAATAACGATAAATCTAACTGTATGGTTTTGTGATCTTGCGCTCCTAATAAATGCGCTACGTTGTTAGCTGCATGTAATTCTGCAATATGGCGTTGGTGATAATCTAAACTCAAGGCATAACATTCGTAGCCCTGCGATTTGGCTATTGCAAGTACTGTGGCGGAGTCTAGCCCCCCGGATAATAAAACAACTGCTTTTTTAGTCATATCGCTATGAATTCAAATTCAATAGAAATTCAATAGATTGGTTTTTTTAAACACCAGGCTTTTCGCCCCATAATATTTTATGTAGCTGCACTTGCATGCGTACAGGCAACCTATCTTGCAATATCCATTCTGCCAGCTCTGTTGGGTTGACCTGATTGTACACGGGTGAAAACAACACGCTACAAGTTTTGTTTAAGTTAAGTTTTGCTAATAAATCTTTTGCCCAGTCATAATCAGCGCGATCACACAGTACAAACTTCACCTCATCTTGCGCTTTTAGATAGTTAATATTATCCAACCGCATATTTTTAAGTTCACCAGAGCCTGGTGTTTTAATATCTAAAATCACTGAAACACGCTGATCGACTTGGCTAGTATCAATCGCACCACCAGTTTCTAACGACACAGAATAACCTGCGTCGCTCAAAACGGTTAGTAAAGGCCAGCAAGCCTTTTGCGCCAGAGGCTCACCACCCGTCACGGTAATATAATGAGGGCTATAGCTCGCTACTTTTTCTAAAATTTCATTTAAACTCATATTGCTGCCACCGTTAAAAGCGTAGGCTGTATCGCAATATCCACAACGCATTGGGCAGCCTGTTAGGCGCACAAATACAGTAGGCAAACCTACGCGTGAGGATTCACCTTGTAACGAGTAAAATATTTCGTGGATTTTTAGTTTCATGGGCTTAGTTGTTTTTGCCTAAATTTAATTTTTTAATTTGAGCAAAATCAGATTCATTCAATTGATGCTATTTTAACGCGTCAAGCATATGATTAACAGGAAAAAAAATTTTACTCAACACTCTCAAACACGCTCAAGCCAGAATAATGTGGCCAGGTTGTGGTTAAGTGTAAAGAATCCTTACTTAATCGCCTCAAGTGCTTTTAAACGTTTTTGCGCACTTGGAATAACAGCGCTACTCGGGTATTTGCTGATTAAATCACGCAATGTTTTTTTTGCATTATTAACCTGCGCTAATTGAATTTGGCTATTAGCCATATTTAGCATGGCATCTGGTGCTTTTGCACTATCAGGGTGGACCTCTAATAGTTTTTGTTGCGTTGCAATAGCGGCTTTGTAGTTCTTAAGGGCAAACTGTGAATAACCAAGCCCATACTGCGCATCACTGACTATGCTGCTATTAGGAAAGTCTTTTAGAAACTTATCGTATGCCTCAAAGGCTTCTTTATGTTTTGCTCCTTGAGATAAGACATCTGCAGCTTCTAAGGCTTGAGTATCTGCGCCGACAGTTGGCGCAGCTGTGGCAGTTTGTGCTGCCACTGACGCGGCCGTTGTAGCCTCTTCTATCTTACGCAAACGCGCATCTGTATCAGTATATAAATCTTTTTGTCGCTGTTGCGTGGTATCAATATTGTGACTATCTAACTCCTGCTCGCCTTTTAAACGTGCAACTTCTTGCTTGAGCTGTTCAATTTGGTTTTGCATATCAGCCAAACCTGGGCCCTTGACCACAGCCTCTATAGCTGTAATACGCTGGTCTAAGACCTTAAGGGTGGCTTGTGTTGCCTCATTCTGGGTCTGCATTTGCGACTGCAGATCCCAAATTTTCTTACGCGCTTCGGTATCGTCAAACAAAGCCGCATGGCTGAGTGGACTAAATAAAGTTTGGAAAAATAGTAAGCTACTCGTTAGAATCAGTTTGTTCATCATTAATCTCTAAGTTGCCCGCACAAATTACCAGTGCAAAATTCCCGTGCTTGAAAATTACTCGTTTTCGTAAACAATATCAGCGTGACGGTTCAGTTTGTAGCAATCTTCATCGCTGCAAGTAGTTGCTTTTTCTTTACCGTAACTCACCGTTTCGATTTGTTTATCTAGTACACCTAATAAATTAAGCGCTTTTTTTACCGCAACAGAACGACGTTGACCAAGTGATATGTTGTATTCACTAGTACCACGCGCATCTGTATTGCCTTGTATGACCATTTTAGCTTGCGGGTTTGCTAACAAATACTTAGCATGCGCCTCAACTAATGGACGGAACTCAGCTTTTACTTCATCTTTATCATAGTCAAAATAAATGACGCGTTTTGATAAGGTGTTGTTTGGGTCATGCAATGCGCTAATTTGGTTATTAGCATTGCTATCAACTACTACTTCTTTAACGCCTGAGGTATCTGCATTGTTATTGGTTGTATTGTTAGTAGTTTGTGAGCTGGTGCTTTTTTCTTCCACTTTCGCTGGAGCTTCTTTCATTGGCGTACTTTTACAAGCCACCAATAATAATGCGATTGCTAGGCTGCTGATTATGCCCTTGTTGAATTTTTTCATTTTAAATCTCCTTAATTGTTGTAAAAATAATATAAAGCATCATGTAAAACCCGTAAGATAAAACTCTTAAGAATGCTACAAAACTTTGAGTTGGCTCGGCGTAGGTATTAGTTGCTTAGAGGTCCCCATGCTGGCTCGCGCACATCGCCACCTGTATCACTTAAGCGTTGGCGTACGCGGCCATCACTCGATACCGCTGCCAAAGCGCCTTTGCCACCGACTTTAGTTGCATACAAAATCACACGGCCATTGGGTGCAAAACTTGGTGATTCATCTTGGCCACCTTCACTTAGCATTTGTACTTGACCACTCGCTAAATCTTTTAAAGCAACTCGGAATCTGCCACCATCATTACTAATATAAGCGAGTGACGTGCCATCTGGCGAAAAGCGCGGACTCACATTGTAGCCACCATCAAAAGTGACGCGGCTAGCCTCGCCACCAATCACTGAAACCTTATAAATCTGTGGTCTGCCGCCTCGGTCAGAGGTGAAATATAACCATTTTCCATCAGGCGACCATACTGGCTCTGTATCAATCGCGCTACTTTTTGTGATTTGCTTCAAACCAGTACCATCTGCATTAATAGTATACACCTGTGAGTTTGCGCCATACGTGAGTACAATCGCCAATTTTCTGCCATCAGGCGACCAAGAAGGGGCGCTGTTATTGCCCTTAAAATTAGCAACCACAGTACGATTGCCCGATACTAGCGATTGCACAAAGATAATTGGCTTTTTCTTTTCAAATGATACATAAGCGAGCTTATTACCATCTGGCGACCAAGCTGGTGAGATAAGTGGCTCATTAGAAGAAACCACGGTTTGCGGATTAAAACCGTCAGCATCAGCTACCTGCAAAGCATAGCGTTTATTTGTCTTAGTAATATAGGCAATACGACTAGCAAAAACGCCTGGCTCACCAATGAGCTTTTGATAAATGGCATCAGCAATTTTATGGGCCGTGATACGAGTATGATTAGGTGTAATCGTATAATCTAGACTCAATAATTGATTTTGTTTAAGCACATCCATTAAGTTAAATGTGATTTTTAAGCGGCCACCAGCTACTGGCTCCACTTTACCTATAGTTAACGCCTGCGTCTGAATAGCAGACCATTCTGGATATTTAATTTGTGATAGATCTGTTGGCTGATTGGTGACGCCTCGTGTTTCTAACACGCGAAATAAGCCACTACGACGTAAATCTGCACCAATAATATTAGCTAAATTATCTGGCGCGTTATTTTGCGCAAAAGGCAGAATGGCAATTGGGATCTGCTGTGCACTACCCCCTGTAATTTCAATGGTGAGTGCGGCTTGACTTCCCACGGGCAAAGCCAACATTAAAAATAAAAATAGCTTATGTAGTTTGTTCATCATCATTGGTAGTTGTAGCGCCTTACTTAAATGTGGTTTTTATTAAATAATAGCTCAGAAAACACAAATGTTTAATGGCTATAGTAGCAAATTAATTGCCGTCATTTGGGTGAAACTTGAGTCTTAACTCTCTAAATTGCGAAAACAATTTTGTGTCTGGCGGTAGTGGTAATGGCTGTGATTGTAAAATCGCGCGCTCAACAGCATCATCACACGCGGGCAATCCGCTAGATTTAATCATATGAGGTGAGCCATTTACTTCGCCTGTCGGCATTAAGCCAATGCCAAACTCTAGCACTGGATTGCCTGTGCCGCATAATTGCTTGTTCACATTACGTTGAATTTTAGCTTGTATTAAGGCTTTGTATTTATCAATTTCACCTGCAGACGCTGCGCTAGCGCTAGCAGCGGATTGGGCATCTGCCGCTACTTTTGCATCCGCTTTAGCTTTGGCCGCTGATTTCTTATCACTCGCGCTGGTATCTGCATTTACATCATCTTGTAATGCTTTTAATGCATCTGCTTGCTTTTTCTTTTCAATGGTGGGGTTAGGCTTTGCTTTTTCTGCTGGCTTTTCAACTATGTTTTTCTCTATTAGTTTGTGGGGTGTTTTTTCTAAAGGTTTTTGGACAGGTTTCTTTTTTATTTCAATATCGGCTTTTTCGATAATTAGTTCTGGCTTAGGCTCTTCCTTTAACGCCTCTTGTAGCACTGGCTTAAATATCTCTTTGACAACCACTAGCTTAACTGTGCGAGTTGGTAAGCTATCCCACAACTCAACTTGTGCAATATTGGGTAGCTGATGTTCTTGAGTATTAAATGAAATCAAGAGCGCAGCAAGCAGCGCTAAATGTATGATGACTGTAAAAGCACCAGCTTTAAGCGCTAACGGATTTTCATGGCTGCGTATCATTGCTGTAATAATTAATTGAATAATGTATTAAATATTCACTGGAAATTAATTATTTCTGTGACTTTAATAAAAGCCCGACTTTTTCGACTTTATTTTGTTTAAGCATATCCATCACTTCAATCACTTTGCCATAAGGCGTTTTTTCGTCACCAGCGACTAGTACAGAATTTGCGTGGTCCTTTTTATCTTCTTTTGCTAATTTTTTAATTTTAAATAATAATTCATCACGTGTGATCGACTCACTGTTTAGCTTAAGTGTGCCGTCTTTAGCAATCGTAACTACATTGGGTGCGGCGGTTTGCTTAAGTGCTTGTCCGACACTCGGCAAATCTACCACGCCAGGGTTTGTCATTGGCGCAGTTACCATAAAGATGACGAGCAATACCAACATCACATCAATGTAAGGGACAACATTGATTTGGTTCATTGTTCTACGTTTACGTGGCATGATACTTACCCTTATGACTTACGCTGGAGGATGTTAGTGAACTCCTCCATAAAGCTTTCATAACGTACCGATAGTCTATCTACAGAACTGGCAAAACGGTTGTATGCAATCACGGCTGGAATCGCCGCAAACAAGCCAATTGCAGTGGCAATCAAGGCTTCAGCAATGCCTGGCGCTACTTGGCTTAAAGTGGCTTGACCAGTATTAGCTAAACCTAAGAATGCGTGCATAATTCCCCAAACTGTGCCAAATAAGCCGACATAAGGGCTAACTGATCCGACCGACGCTAAAAAAGGCAAGTGTGCATCTAAATCATCAATTTCGCGGTTGTAAGTTGCACGCATGGCACGGCGCGCGCCCTCCATCACGTCGCTTATCTCTATTTTGCTTTGTTGTTTATTACGCGCGTATTCTTTAAAACCAGCTTCAAATATAGCTGCTGTACCTTGTGGTTTGCGCCTGCCAGCCGTAATGCCCTCATACAGTTTATTTAAGTCACCACCTGTCCAAAATGCATTTTCAAAACTTTCCGCATCAGTCTCAGCACGTTTAATGGTGACGACTTTAATAAAGATATACCACCAAGAAAATAAGGACGTAATCAGTAAAGCCAGCATCACTAACTGCACTGGTAAGCTAGCCCCAGTAATGAGTGAAAAAATTGACATATCAGTGGTCACGTTAACTGCATTCATAGGTACTTCGCTCGCTCTTAAAGTTATTCTTAAATCATTTTTAATTTAATTGCTTGTGGGATAGCAACAGGTTTGAATTTATCAGAATCTACACAAACTAAGCGGACTTTAGATGTAGTAAGCACTAACTCATTGCAAGTAATTTTTTGCTCAAACTCAAAGCTGCTGCGACCTGTTTTGGTGAGTTCACTTAGTACGATTAGCGTATCATCAAAGCGTGCGGGATGATGATAATCGATGCTTAGAGCATGCACTACGATAATCATGTTCAGTTCAGCTTTTAATTCGTTTTGACCAAAACCTAAGTCTCGCAACCATTCTGTTCTGGCGCGCTCCATAAAGTTTAGATAGTTTGAGTGATACACCACACCACCGCCATCGGTATCTTCGTGATAAACACGGATTGGCCAACTGAAACTTACGCCTGCCATGTGACCTCGCTGTAAGTTTGTCCTGCAGTCAGATGAGCAGGCGGAGTCAAATTGAAATGTTGATAAGTCAAATGCGTAGCAACGCGACCACGTGGGGTACGCATTAAAAAACCTTGTTGAATTAAATAAGGCTCTAGCACGTCTTCAATAGTATCGCGCTCTTCTCCAATGGCTGCTGCTAGGTTATCCAAACCGACTGGGCCGCCACCGAATTTTTCTAGCACCGCTTGTAATAATTTTCTATCCATGACATCAAAACCCAGCTTGTCGACATCTAGCATTTTTAAAGCAGCATCGGCAATTTTTGAGGTCACAATGCCATCAGCCTTTACTTGTGCATAATCGCGTACGCGGCGTAGTAAGCGGTTTGCAATGCGTGGTGTACCACGTGAGCGCTTTGCAATCTCTAATGCACCTTGATTCTGCATTTCTACATCCAGCAGGCCAGCTGAGCGATTTACGATACGCGCTAACTCATCAGATGTATAAAACTCCAGCCGTGACACAATACCGAAGCGATCGCGCAAAGGGTTGGTCAACATACCTGCGCGAGTCGTTGCACCTATCAATGTAAAAGGAGGTAAATCTAAGCGCACAGAGCGTGCAGTAGGGCCCTCACCTATCATGATGTCAAGCCGATAATCTTCCATGGCTGGATACAAAATCTCTTCTACCACTGGGGAAAGCCGATGAATTTCATCGATAAATAGCACATCATTTGGCTCTAGGTTTGTGAGTAGCGCGGCTAAATCACCAGCCCGCTCTAAAACAGGGCCGGAAGTTTGGCGCATATTCACGCCCATCTCTTTGGCGATAATGTGTGCAAGTGTGGTTTTGCCTAGGCCTGGCGGGCCAAACAATAGTACGTGATCTAAGGCTTCGCTGCGACCACGTGCCGCATTGATAAAAATCTCTAGCTGACCACGTGCTTTTTCTTGGCCGACATATTCATCCAATAATTTGGGACGTAAGGCACGCTCTAGCGCTTCTTCTTGTTGGCTTACAGGTTCAGCAGCAATTAATCGGTCGGTTTCTATCATGGATTAACTTATTTGATTGTGCTCATGAATAATAAAATGGTAGGGTATTTAATTGCATATGCGTTAAATTTCAAAAAATGATTTTGAGTGCTAAGCGAAAATTTATTATTTTCGTTGTATTGCTTGAGGCTGATTATTTATTAATCACTTTAATCGATAAAGGCAACTCATCTTCTAATACATTTAGTAATCTATCTACATTAGGGTGTTTGCCAGGGCAATTTTCGGCATCTTCTGTGTGTTCAGAATAAAGTGCTAAACCTTCTACAGCCGCATCTAAGGTGATATCGCCGAACATTTTGTACAAATGGTTGTAGACTTTTAATGAGCCTTGCGTACCCGACTTGTTTTCAATAACGCCAGCACTGCTGCCGTCTGGATGAAAAAGCTCAATGCGTAGCACATCTTCTGCGCTATCGAGTCCTTGTAGTACGTCGCTAAATTTTTGCATGGTATTGGCTCGATATTGTTTGTTAAGTATTAATAATTTAAATCTGGCTGTCGTTAAATATAGTAAGACACACTCGTCATTACTTTTGAAGCTAAGCGCATGGCGGTTTTTACTGGGGCCGGCAATTCTGCTGCACCATGATTAAAAGCCGTATCTGCATGTGCAGTTTCATCCATATGCATTTGTTGGATGATAGCACGCGTTTTTTGATCAGCCGCAGGTAATGCGTTTAAATGCCCATCTAAATGCTGTGCTACTTGTTTTTCAGTTTCTGCCAAAAAGCCTAAATTCCATTTGTCACCTAATGCGCCAGCTGCCACACCCATGCCAAACGCACCTGCGTACCATAATGGGTTGAATAAGCTTTTACGCCCGCCAAGTTCTTGTATTCGACTTTCGCACCAAGCTAAGTGGTCAGTTTCTTCAATAGCGGCTTCGCGTAATGCTGCAACGGTGGTGCTATTTTTAGAAGTGAGTACTTGCCCGCTATATAGTGCTTGAGCGCAAACTTCGCCGCAGTGGTTGACGCGCATAAGTGAAGCCGCATGACGTTTTTCGGTCTCATCAAGTACATCGTCAGCAATTGCAATGTCAGGCCTAGCTCTAGCAGCTACCGCTTGGCTTAATAGGGTGCGTAAGCCTTTATCAAACCCAATAATTAAATGATCTAACATCGTCTTTTATGCCCCATTATTCATATTATCAGTAAAGCCTAATTGTCTTGCGACTATTGAGACTGGGTGCTCTACTTTAACGGTTTTACCCCGCTGCCTTAATCCGCTCGCAATGTGCAATGCACAGCCAATATTAGACGTTGCCAGCCATGTCACTTTGGCTTCATTAATCGCAATTAGTTTATCACTGAGTAAATCATCTGCCATAGATGCTTGTGTGAGCATATATGCACCTGCACCACCACAGCATTGACTATTTCCAGCAAGTTTTTTAATTGATGCGGAAGGTATTATATTCAGTAGCTTATACACGGCTTCTGACGTTTTTTGGACATTGCGTAATGTGCATGGGTCTTGTACATAAATTTCATCAAGCAAGGGACTTAACTCTACGTCCTGCCAGTCGCAAGCAGCTAAAAACGCACTAATATCTTGTATTTTTATGTCCTTTAATTTTACATCTGAATTTTGCTCCAAATAGTCTTGTAAGCCTGCACCGCAACCGCTGGCAACTGTGATTAGCGGCATAGCGGTTAATGGCGTAAAAGCAGCCTGATTTTTTGCTATCAACCTTGTTGACTCTTCTGCATTACCCTGTTGCCGAGCAATGCCGCCACAGCAAGTTTGCGTAGAAGGAATATGAACGTTATACCCTAATTGGTTAAGCGTAAAAACCGCAGCGCGTAGTGTATCTGTATCCAAAGTATTGGTCACACAACCTAAAAATAAGCTGACGTCACCTTTTATATTTGGTTTATTAGTCAAATACAGCGATGCCCAAATTTGCTGAGGTGCTAGGCTGGGTAATAAATTGAGTGGTTTTTTTAGAATAGGTAACAATTGGCCAGATAGCTTTAACGCGCCAGATTTTTGTGCAGCACGTAGCACTTTTGTGGCGAATTTCATCTGTTTGGGATGACTAATGAGGTGATTGGTAAGTTTATTTAATACACTGGGGTTGCTGGCAACAGTCACGCGCGTTGCATCGATGAGTGCGCCGTAAGTCACGCCATTGGGACAGGCACTTTCACATGAGCGGCAACTTAAACATAAATCAATATGTTCTTTAAAGCGCCCATTAGCTGGCAAAATCTCTTTTGCAACAGCACTCATGAGCTGGATACGTCCACGTGGGGAATCTGCTTCAGATCCCGTTTTTCGGTAGGTTGGGCAATGCGGCAAACATAAGCCACAAGCCACACAGCGGTCTGCTTCTATAATGAGTTGTTGAGTAGATAAAGACATGGTTTTAGTTTACTAATTTGCTTAACCAGATTACTTACTTTTTAAAATTTCTAAACCTTTGAGTAAATTAAGCGCTTGCATATATTGCACATCTGCTTTGGTTGCAGGCTCAATAGGGCCTGTTGGTTTTGCGGCAATATTGGCAGTTTTCGCTTCTTCTTTAAATTCTTGAGATTTAACCTCTGAGTTCGATTTTGCAGAAGGTTCTTCAGCATCTTTTGGATTAGATAAATGGTGTGATAAATCTGCCTCACGAATATTGCCCGATTGATCGCTGCCGTCTTCTACAATAATGTCTGGCACAATGCCTTTAGCTTGAATAGAGCGTCCATTTGGTGTGAAGTAACGTGCTGTCGTGAGCTTGATAGCCGTTCCGGTGTTACCCACTGGTAATATAGTTTGCACTGAGCCTTTACCGAAACTTTGTGTTCCTACAACAATTGCACGTTTATGATCTTGTAATGCACCAGCGACAATTTCAGAGGCAGAAGCTGAGCCATTATTAATCAATACAGCCATAGGAGAAGTTTTAATATCATTTGGCAGATCTTTTAGGTAATCACTTGTACCACGAACATAGTTTTCTGGGGTAACTGTCAAATGCATTTTTGCATCGGCTGCACGTCCTTCTGTGTAAACCACCAAGTCATCTTTTGGTAAAAATGCACCAGCAATACCAACAGCCGCATTCACTAAGCCGCCCGGGTTGTTGCGTAAATCAAGAATAATGCCTTTGAATGCGCCTTTATTGCTCTCGCGCATTGTTTTAAGGGCTTTGGCTAAGTCTTCACCGCTATGCTCTTGAAATTGCGTAACGCGAACATATGCATAATTTGGCTCTACCAACTTAGATTTCACGCTTTGTGTTTTGATTACGGCACGCATGATGTTAAAGACGAGCGGCTTGGCTTCACCCTTACGATAAACAGTCAGCACAATTGGTGTATTGGGTTTACCACGCATTTTTTTAACAGCATCATTTAGTGACAAGCCACGCATCGGTGTTTCATCAATTTTGGTAATTAAATCACCTGATTTAATACCTGCTTTAAACGCTGGAGTATCTTCAATTGGGGAAATCACTTTAACTAAACCATCTTCCATACCAACATCAATGCCCAAGCCCCCAAACTCGCCCTGCGTGGCTGAGGTTAGATCCTTAAATCCATCTACATCTAGATAACTGGAATGCGGATCTAAGCCAGATAGCATGCCGTTTAGAGCTTCAGTAATAAGCTTTTTATCTTCAACAGGCTCTACATAGTCGGTTTTAATTTTGCCAAAAATCTCTGCAAAAGCACGTAAATCATCTAATGGCAAATCTGCCATCAGTGATTTTTCTGCATAAGCCGAGAAATTCAGGCTAATAAGTACGCCTAGGATTGCACCAGTAGTAACTAAACCAATTTTTTCAAATTTAGAGCGCATTTAAACTAATTCCTTCGTTTGGATAACATCAATGATACTAAGCAAACCACTATAATGTAACAACTCAATTTAAGGCAAGCCTGACCTGCTTTGGTTCATTTTCCGCTATTTGGCGGTGCTTGCCAAGTTCGAGGTGAGCTAAGAGTAAAAGTAATATTGATTTAACATTGAAAGAAACGACTTATGAAAGTGATGCCAACCGAGAGTGAGTTAATTAAATTGCAAGAAATTAAATTGCAAGATAAGCGACAACATATCGTCGAAATTACTTACTGCACGCAGTGCCACTGGCTAATGCGTGCAGCGTGGATGGGGCAGGAGCTTTTAACGACGTTTGAAAGCGATATTAAATCGCTGAACTTAGCCCCAGGTATGAGCGGTGTATTTGATGTGCGATTAAATGGCACACTTATGTTCTCACGCAAAGATGCTGGTCGCTTTCCAGAATCTAAAGAGTTAAAACAACTTATTCGCGACCAAATAGAACCAGCACGAGATTTGGGGCACAGCGACGTTAAAATCAGTAACGTTAAAAAGTGAGTCTGTATACGACTGGCAATGCGAATTATTAGCAATTCTGCAAACGTTTTTTGTTTGCGTTAAAATTCGATTAGATTAAGAGTTAAGCCAAGCAGCATGTAGCCAGACTCTACTTTTTAACTTTGCTAACTTTAGGAGAATTATTATGTCTGACCACGCAAATGAAAGTGCTGTTATTAAAGCACTTAACACGATTTTAGAGTTTGAACTTGCCGGTGTTGTGCGTTACACGCATTACGCCCTAATGGTATTTGGCTATAACCGTATTCCCATTATTTCTTGGCTACGCGGTCAAGCGGGCGAATCATTGGATCATGCTAACAAAGCTGGTGAGATTATTACGCATTTAGGTGGACATCCGTCATTATCTATTGGTCCATTATTAGAAACACACAATCACGATATTGGCGACATTTTACGTGAATCACTAGCGCATGAAAAACTTGCATTAAACAGCTATCGTGAGTTGTTAAAATTGGTAGAGGGCGAATCTGTGATGTTAGAAGAATACGCCCGTGAAATGATTTATATGGAAGAGTTGCACATGGGTGAAGTAGATAAAATGCTACGTAAACCAGGCGATATTGCTGTGTTTAGCATGTAGGCATGCACTAAAAATTAGTAAAACAAAAAGGGCAGTTAAACTGCTCTTTTTGTTACTATTGAATGATCTAATTAGTTTTAAGGCTTAGTTTATTGCTTCGATTTTTAGTTTACTACTAGGTTTTATGACTTGGTTTCATTATTTATTAACTACTGCATCCGTCGTATCTACACGTTTTGCGCCATTGTAGGTTTTAGCCCAATAGTCTGCATTTAAGTTTTCTACTCGCACTACACCCCCAGCGCGCGGAGAATGAATAAATCGGTTATCTCCGATATAAATTCCCACATGTGAAAAGGTTGATTTTAGCGTATTAAAAAATACTAGGTCTCCTGGTTGTAGTTTGTCTTTTGACACGGCTCTGCCAAGTTGACTGATAGCACGTGCTGTAGGCGGCAGGCTTAAATTGGTGGCTTGCATAAATACGTAGCGTACAAAGCCGCTGCAATCGAAGCCTGTATCTGGAGAGTTACCACCGTAACGGTATTTAATGCCCGTTAAACTAAGCGCATTAATCAGTACTTCTTGCGCTTTGCCAGCCCAGTTAAGACTAGATTCCTCTGCTTGAAATGGATTTTCTAAATTGTTGTTATCCAGATTCTGTAGCGTTGTTTCAATCTGCATATAGTTTGAAGATAGGCTCCGTTCCGCTGCAACTGCTATGTTTCTTGCAGAAAAAGTGAATACCAAAATTAAAATTAAATACTTCATTTAGCCTTAACTTTCTAAAATTAGCTTAATAATCAATAATGATTATAAGTAAAAACTAAATATTTGCCTATCATAAATAAAAAAACTCTACTCTCATGTTGTTTTAAGAGTAGCGTTGCTGTTACTTTTTGCATATTTAAAAAATCAACTAAATACTGAACTAAGCTAACTTATAGCCCACACACTAAGTGTACTGTTTAAATTTTTAACGATACTTTTCAGATTTACAACGTTTTTATACATTTAACAAAGCTAAACCAGCTATTACCATTGCGTTGCTTTCTGGCACTGGCGCAACTGCTAAGCCGCTGATTGTGCCATTAAAAGTACCTATTTCATTGGGTTGACCTGTGCTTAAGTTTACTGTGTATAAACGTGATTATAAAGGGCCATCATCAAAGTTAAATGCGTCATAACCTACACCATTGCTGTCAATATCAAAACTATTAGCACTTAAAACATCCAAGCCTAATTTGCCTACAGTAGCGAGGGTAGCGCTGTTAAATCCTGAGTTAGCTACTGAAAGTGTATCGGCAACGCTATCAATATTATAAAGCTGTGCGCTTACTGGTGCAGTAGACGGCTTGCTTGCATCGGTGTTCGTGTATGAAGTTGCGGTAAACATACCTGTAAGTGATGTAGCAACCGTGTTATTACCAGTGTTTGCGTAAATAGCATAATTGTCACCATTTGAGCTAATAAGTCTAAATGATGCGCCACTGCCACGATCAGCTACGGGATTGAAATCAATTCCATAGCCTTTATTTGCGCCAATAATATTATTACTTAATTCAGCCACAAACGAGCTGTTGCCAGCAGTTGCATTAATTGTGAAAAGTTTATTTGAGCGGCGTAATGCCGTACACCATATTGTTAGAGGGGCGTAAATCAATTTCAATAAAACTCTCACCAAATCCAGCACGGCTGATCGTGTTAAAAGCAGGACTTGCTAGATCGATACTATCAAAAATACTAATTTGGTTACTGCTATTAAGACCTACTAAACTTTGCGCTTGAACCACCACTGCAAATATTGAAACTGAAGCCGCAAGGGCAGCATTTACTATCGATTTTAATTTAAACACTTTCATCACAAACCCGGCGCGCTCAAATTTGAAGTGCAACATTTTTCG
>JACMMS010000061.1 GCA_014378915.1 Methylophilaceae bacterium | reverse complement strand
TCTTGTACGACAATATTCGCCTCGCGCGCTAATAACAGGCTGAAAGGATCAATATTAGATGAGCCTACAGTCGCCCAATAGCCATCAATCACAGCAACTTTACTGTGCATAAAGCCTTTACGATATTCGTAGATTTCAATACCACTTTTTAAAAATATATTATAAAAAGCATGGGTGGCAAACATTAAAAAATATTCCATGCGGCCTTGCAGTAAAAGTTTGACATTGACACCACGCTTAGATGCTTTTAACAACGCTTGACGAAACCTTCTACCAGGCACGAAATAAGCATTGGCAATAATGATTTCGGTACGTGCTTGTGCTATCGCCGCTAAATAAGCATTTTCAATATCACGTCTATGCAGCATGTTGTCTCGCATCACCAGCGCAGCTTTTATATTGTTTTTGGTATTGCTGCTTGAAGAGTCTGATGAGTGTGTGCTATTGATACTAGCTTTGTAAGCATCCAAAATAACAGGCTGTAAATGCGTCCATGCCATGCGCCGCCAAAGTTTATGTACACTTGTTGCCATCATAGGTAATAAACTACCTTCTAGCCTTACGGCGTAGTCAATACGTGGCGGCATATTATCTGGTACGTTGTAGTCGTCAATAATATTAATGCCGCCGACAAAACCAATTTTGCTATCTATAACCGTAATTTTTCGGTGTAATCTTCTTAAACGGCTTTTTTTCAATGTCCAAGGGGATATTTTTGGACGATAGATCATCACTTGCACACCAGCAGCCTCTAGTTCTTTTACGAAAGCTTTGGGTAAATCTTTGCAACCAAAGCCATCTAACAACACATTGACAATAATTCCACGATGCGCAGCATTTTTTAGCGCATTAGCGATATTAATGCCAATGTTATCCGCTTCAAAAATATAGGTTTGCAAATAAATGTCATGCTCTGCATTTTGAATGGCGGCTTCCAGGGCTGGAAAATAATCAGCACCATTACGTAACAATTGGATTTGATTGCCATTAAAAAAGCGGGTCATATTTTTGTTAAGGTAGCCGTTAATATAGCATGGTCAGATAATTTAATAAATTGCGGACCTGCATGCACTTCTACCTGTTTTACATAAAAGCCACGTACATAAATGCGGTCTAACCTTAACATTGGTAACCAAGATGGAAAGCTTCTAGCGGGCTTACCTGTGTGATGCTCGAACACCTCATGGAGATTTAATCGTGCGGCAAATTGTTTGCCAGCACGGGTACTCCAATCATTAAAATCCCCTGCAATAATTAATGGTGCATCGGCCGGCACATGTTGTTCAATATAAGTAGCTACTGTTAATAACTGTTGGTGTCGCCAATGGGCAAATAAGCCTAAGTGTAAACAGATCGTATGTAAGGGTTTATCCCAATCAGGTACATTTATTTCACAATGCAACATACCGCGCTCTTCTGAAGTATGTGCGGAAATATCTCGATTATGCGTTTTAATAATCGGAAACTTTGAAAGTAACGCATTTCCGTGATGCCCTGCAGGGTATACAGAATTTTTACCATAGGCAAAATTTGGCCAAACAGCATCTGCTAAAAATTCAGCTTGTCCCGAAATTGGCCATGTTGTAAAACGCTTACTTTTAAGTGCATGCACCCCTTGCACTTCTTGCAAAAACACTACGTCTGCATGTAATTTTTGCAGCAAAGCACGCTGATTATGCAAAGAAAAACTTGCATTAAAATGCGTTGAGCCTTTGTGGATATTGAAAGTGGCGATGCGAAATTGTTGAGGCATACTGCTTAAACTAATCATGTGTGACTATTAACATACCACAAGATTTTCAGTAGCGTATGTTAAATTGAACACACATTTATCTACTTTACCGTTAATATAAGTTTAAAGAGTTTATCAGTCTGCATCTCGCGCAATTTTTATAATTTCTTTGGCAATATCTTCCGGCGACAATACTAAATCGATACAACCACTGGCAATCGCACTCTCTGGCATATCTGGTTGATTAGCTGTATTAAGTTTTTGCGCAATAGTAATCCCACCTACTTCTTTAATTTCACATAGCGCTGCAGAACCATCACCATCGAAACCAGAAACAATCACGGCGATAAGCTTTCCATGCCAAAATTGAGCCAATGAACACAAAAAAACGGTGATCACATCAGGCCAGCCTTTGGGTTTAGAGATAGGTTTTAACTCAAACTTACCATTTTTAACATGCAAATCTCTATTTTCAGGAATGATAAATACGTGATTAGGTTTGATTAACAAACATTCTGAAATGAGTTCAACTGGCATGCTGGTATAGTTAGGCAGGATTTCATGCAGGTGTGTAGGCATTGTTCTAATATGATTCACTATCACAATAGCCACATCCATATTGTCAGGCAGATTTTTTAATAGTCTAATGTAAGCGTCAAGGCCGCCAGCAGAGCCACCAACACAAACAATAGGAAAGTTTTTTTTCAAGAAATCCATGATAGATTCACTAACTTTTTTGGGTATCTGTACTATTAGAAAAAATACCTACAAAGTTGGTAACATCGCCTGAATCATTTGTAACAGCAGTAATACGTAACCATTCTGAATAAATCTCACCATTTTTTCTCTTGTTCCAAATACCGCCTTCCCAATGACCTGTTTGATGAATACTTTCCCACATTGCATTATAAAAGTCGTATTGGTGGTTACCTGATTTAAGAAAGCTTGGTTTTTGACCAACAACCTCGCTCATCTCGTAACCAGTATTTTTTGTGAACGCTTGGTTAACACGCAGAATCTTATTCTCAGCATCAGTGACCATCATCGGTTCTTTGGATTCAAAGACAATGGCAGCAATGCTCAAGTCTGCTTCTGCTTGCTTAATTTTACTGATATCGGTAAGTGAAATACGCAGTAAGGGAGAGCTATCTACAATAGTCAATTTAAGGCAGTCTAAATGTGCGTAAAATGTGGTGCCATCATCACGCAACATTTCTAAATCAAAGGTCTGTCTGTCATTTTCTGCTTGCTGCATAATATTAAGAAACATGCGGTGCCAATGGTTTTGCGCTGAAGGTACAATGCAATTAGGAAAACGTCGATTTATTATTTTAGAGCGGCTAGCATTCAACATTGAGCATGCGGTCAGATTGATTTGACTAATCATGGCCTCACGCGTAACTGTGATGTAGCCTACGGGAGCAAACTCATAAAGATGCCAATAACGATCTCGCGCTTCCTCCATATTGAGATGCGCTTTACGCAATTCTTCATTCTGCATTTCTAGCTCAACCTTATGAACTAAAAGTTCATGGAGCAATATTTCGTTAGGTTGAGCCTTAATGTCGTCTGGAGAGACACCAGCCACCATAGATTCGGCCATTGATCTCAACGACTTACGTTTTTCTATACCATCCCATTCTGTTGTGTCAGGCTTTTTATTCATGATGGACTCACCTTATTTGAAACAGCTTTTACTTCTTCCATCGCTAATAAGATTAACGATGGTTCACCTAACTTACCATCAATACGGCGCGCGTTTAGCATCATTTTTCGGTGACCGATGTTAGGAAAATCGTGCTCCACTACATAACCTTCAAAAGTTTGATCACGTGGCAATATTGTTTCTAATAACTCGCGCAAAGCTGCAATGTTCCATTGACGATTACCTAAATCATATATTTTTCTGCCTGAAGTATCTTCCGAAGTGACTTGAAAGTAATGGCAAAAAGCTCTATTAGCCGATACGATTTGTAAGTTAGCATCC
This sequence comes from Methylophilaceae bacterium, assembly GCA_014378915.1. Lineage (GTDB taxonomy): Bacteria > Pseudomonadota > Gammaproteobacteria > Burkholderiales > Methylophilaceae > JACMMS01. The sequence goes on along the minus strand of JACMMS010000061.1, from coordinate 5,483 downwards.
ATCACCAACAAGGGTTCGCGTATCGTATCAACGATGCTTTCTGACAGATATAGGGCATTTTTTACTGCGGTTTCCGCTTTAACGCGTTGAGTAATATCAGTAAAAGTCAGTACAATCCCTTCGATCACGTTATCAAGTGTGCGGTAAGGTTGCATCCGAAGTAAATAGCATACACCTTTATTAGTTTGCACTTCTCGCTCAAATGAAACTAAAGTCTCAAGTACACTCTGGGCTTGGTTAAGCAAGCTTTCTTCCAACATAATATCAGTTTGATCATCTGAAATAAGATGAGATTTGATATCTGCTAAATGACGTCCTAAATCAGATTGTACTAAACGATATACTTTGGTCGCATCGCGTGTGAAACGCCTAATACTCATATGCTGGTCGAGAAATATAATCCCAATATTCATATTGTCATGCAGATTTTTCATGTCGTTCTGCATACCTGCCAATTGCTCAATTTTAGCCTGCAATTCAGCATTAACGGTAATTAACTCTTCGTTTACTGATTGCAACTCTTCTTTTGACGTTTCTAGCTCTTCATTGGTTGATTGTAATTCTTCATTCGTGGATTGCAGTTCTTCGTTGGTCGATTTTAGTTCTTCATTAAAGGTTTGTTGCTCAAAAACGTTGTTTTTCAAGTTTTCTTTGCTCATGAATAATTCGTGTTCTAGTTCTTCTACTCGACTTGTTTCAGAAGCTTTGGCGGGCCTTTTATTTTTTGGCGTAATGGTTGGCGTTGCGATGTCTTGAAAGCTAATCAATAGTAAATTTGCGTGATAATTTGTATTGCCTGTGCCATATTCTAGTTTTGGCAAAGGCCGAACACTTAACCCAACTGTCGTAAAACCACCATTGGTTTTGACCTGCATTTCTCGGTTAATAGTGGGTGTACCCTGAACATTCGCCAAGTGAATCGCTGAACGAAGTTCGCGCTCTAAACCCTCACGTGCCATTTCAACTACATTCAGACTCGCTTCGCCAGGTGCAGGACGTAGATACTTGCCCGTTTCGCCGTGCACGAAAAGTATATTGCCTTCAAGATTGATAATCACTGATGCTGGTGCAAAGTATTGAATCAGCAATTTTCGTGTTATCTCGCCAAAGTTAGGTTCTTTGGAGGCAGTGTCTTTATTTTTTGTCATAGTTTCCTCTAATAATCTGTTGCCACTTCCTTTAACCCAAGCTAACGGCGTGTTTATTATGATGCGTGTGGACGAAATGCTATGCGTTGCCCTGTAAAATTTCCATTTACGATTAATGGGTGTAAAAAGGTCGGTGTGATTGCCAATGCTTTCAGATGGAGAGAGAAACAACACCCCATCATGTTTAAGCGCGTAGTGAAATACGGGAATCAATCGATTTTGTAACTCATGCTCAAGGTAAATCATAAGGTTGCGGCAAGTGAGCAAGTCCAGCTTAGTAAATGCTGGGTCTTTAATTACGTTGTGCACAGCAAATACGACCATTTCCCGAATTTCTTTTTTTATTCGATAACCTGTATCTTCTTTAACAAAGTAGCGCCGTAATCTTTCTGGTGAAACATTTTGCACAATATTTGTTGAATAGATGCCAGCGCGTGCAATTGCAATCGCATTGTCATCTAAATCCGTACTGTAAATTTGTACATTAAACGTCTGATGAGTTTCATTTGCTAACTCACTCAACAAAATAGCAATGGAATATGCTTCTTCGCCAGTAGCGCAACCTGCGACCCATACCCGAAAGATATAGCCATCGGCTTTATCTTTGCATAATTGTGGCAATATTTCTTTTTCCAATACTTTAAACGCTTCTGTATCACGAAAGAAGTTGGTTACATTAATCAATAACTCTTTAAATAAAATATATGCTTCAGCTGAATTTTCCTTGAGGTAGCGTAAATATACTTCAGGATTATCAATGTTGTGTTGCAACATACGGCGCTCAATACGACGGCCAATAGTACTTTTTTTGTATAATGAAAAATCTTGGCCAGTAACTGTACGAATTTGCATTAAAATACGCGCCATGTCTGGCGCGGACAGTGGAGATTCGATTGATTTTTCCTGCAAAATTTTCAGGTCTGACATTTGGTTTAGCTTTTGTAATGAATTTTGTAATGAATTAATTTTTAGAAGACTGGTTTCTGAATCTATAGTTTTGAACCGACGAGCTTTAAGAATGCCATCCTGTAGTACAGTTTCCTGGCTAAGGTTTTCTGCTCGGAATCCAGAAATTATCAGTTCAGACATTTTTTCAACTGGCAAAATATAATTTGCGTACCCAGACTTAATCGCACTAAAAATCATGCCGTCATATTTTGCGCTATTCGGTTCTTGTACTAAAGATACTCCGCCACTAACAACAATTTCTCGTAATCCTAAAGTCCCATCAGTGCCAGTTCCAGAAAGAATAATACCAATGGCATTTTCAGCTTGATCTTGCGCCAGTGAGCGAAAAAATTGATCGATAGGTAAACGCTGCGCGTGAGGTTGGTCAGGAATGCTTAGTTGCAATTTCCCATTAAAAATCGCCATATCATGATTGGGGGGAATCGTGTAAACACAGTTAATAGATACCTGCATTTGATCTTGCGCCTGAACGACTAGCATTTTGGTTGTGCGTTGCAAAATTTCAGACAGCATGCTTACATGATCAGGCGAAAGATGCGATATCAATACATAAGCCAAGCCACCATTTGCCGGTGTGTAACGAAAAAATTGTTCTAAAGCTTCTAGGCCGCCGGCGGAGGAGCCGATGCCAACAATACGAAATTTTTTAGGTCCTGTTTTTTTAAACATATTTTTGCTGACAACAAGATGTAGTGTAGGTTTTAACACTCCATTTGCCTTTAATTTTTGAGTCATCCATTTCAGCAAATTTCCAATAAAATGTCCGTCATTCAAGCATTACCACACACTTTTCATACTCTTGTCAATCAACCAAAAGTTAATAATATTTACCAAAACCATATGTGTGTTGACGCACTGACAGCTATTAGTAAATCAATGATGATTTGAAATATGTATACTTTCACCATTAACCAATTAACTGCTATTAACCAATACCATTTGGAGTGCTTCATGCTTACTCAAAAAGAAACTGAATGTATTAACGCGTGCAATGACTGCGCAGTTGCCTGTTTATATTGTGCTTCTGAGTGCTTAAAAGAAGTTGAGCCAAATATGATGGCTAGTTGTATTGCGTTAGATATCGAATGCGCTGATTTTTGCCGTATGGCCGTATCATCAATTGCGCGGAACAGCATACATATGAAAGCAATATGTGCAACTTGTAAAGAAGCCTGCCAAAACTGCGCCACTGAATGTGGCAAACATGATATGGAATGTTGTAAAAACTGCGCTGAAACTTGTAAACGTTGTGCCGAGCTTTGTGGCGGAATGTTGCAATAACGCTTTGAATTTGATTCAACTTGTTAAGTTAAGTATCACTACCACTAACGGAGTTTTTTTATGATTCCCCCAATTATCTCCAAATCTAAAAATGTAAAAACTGCGGCTAATCTAACGGGTTTAGCGCCATGATGCAAATCGCTCGGAACAAGCCGTTTCAGTGGTGGCTATACGTGACGTATGGTTGCTAGCTTAACTCAAGTAGATGCTTTACTTGTGAAGCGCGTAGCCGATGGGCTTGGTATGGTTGCGGTGCCATCGCCGCCAGCGGTTTTGGGCATTTGCTACTTACAGATAAGCCAGTAAAGGACAACGTACGTAGTATGGAAAACGCTCGTAAAGGTTCAGTGATTGGCCGTAGAGTAGCTATTTTAGTGGCTAATCATGTTGATGGCGCAGTCATTAGTGCGATGAGCAAAGCACTGCAAGCTGGCGGTGCTAGCATCAAAATCATCGGTCCCCGATTAGGCGAGGTGATCAGTTATGAAGGCCATAACTATAAAGGTGAGCATGAAGGTAAGCCTATTAAGGTTGACCATAGTTTAGCGATCATATCATCAGTACTTTTCGACGCGGTGTTCATTCCGGGTGGGCAGTTAAGTGCTGAAATACTCTGTAATGATGCCAATGCGGTGTTGTTTGTTAAAGAAGCTTACAAACATGGTAAGGCAATTGGGGCCTGTGATGAGGGGATCATATTGTTAACCAAAGCTGCACATTTTGCTGGAACATTGGAAGGTGAGTTTCAAGCACCAGGCGTTATTACTTGTGAAGGTGATACGGTAGATAATGCGTTCATCAAACGTTTTGTAGCTGCGATTGCTCAACATCGATTTACTGATCGAACAGACCTAGCGTCCATAGTTGCATAATAAGATTGATGTATGACGCCCATATTAGAGACTTTACTAGTATTTGTAGGACTAAATAGCTGTGAATTTTGCCAGGATTAGGTAGGAACATTCTTACATTAAAAGACTAAAATTACCTATGTTTTAGATACGATTATTTATTCATGATGGAGGCTCAAGAATGTAAGGAGAATCCCATGAATACTCTATTAAAAGCACTGCCTAATACATCATTAAATGCATCTTCTGGTTTGTCACTACACTTACCTAGAGAGACTCTTGGCACAAGACAAAACCATTTGCTTGCCTCACTTCCATACTCTGAATTGAGTCTTTGGGAACATGAGTTAGAATTAGTGGATTTGAAACTAGGACAAATACTCTGCGAGCCTGGTATTAAGCATACTCATGTGATTTTTCCTACTACAGCGATTGTATCGTTACTCTACATGACGCAAGAAGGGACTTCATCTGAAATTGCAGTGGTGGGTAATGATGGCGTGGTGGGTGTTTCAGTATTTATGGGCGGCAATGAAACGCCTAACCAAGCAATGGTCCAAAGTGCGGGTCAAGGGTATAGATTACGCACACAAGCTGCCAAAAATGCAGTGAATAGAGATGGGCCATTACTCCAAATGTTGCTAAGGTATACCCAAGCGATGATTACACAAATTTCTCAAACAGCGGTATGCAATCGTCATCATTCGATTGACCAACAATTATGCCGCCGTTTATTAGTTGGACTCGATCGCTTGCCCGCAGACGATTTAGTCATGACACAGGAGCTTTTAGCTAGTTTGTTGGGCGTACGCAGAGAAAGTGTGACGACAGCTGCGCTTAAATTGCAAGAGGCTGGCGTGATTCATTATTCTCGCGGTCATATTACAGTGCTTAATCGTAAGTCTTTAGAGTATCGTTGTTGTGAGTGTTATGCCATGGTTAAGAAGGAGCAAAATAGATTGATGCCTGCTGTGCATCAGTACCTTCCTTCAAGCTATCGGAGCGCAAGTGCTATGGAATATAGTTTGTAATCTTTTATGTATTTCTAAACTAATAATTAGATAACACTAGAAATTAGATAAAAATCAATTATATCAAGCTATAGCAAAGTAAGACCAATCGCTAGATAAATTGAGTTGTATGCAAAATTCTATGTACGCCATCGAACAGAACATTGGCTGTTGATAGCGTATCTTTTAGTGACCACAAAGCCTTATTAGTTAGTCCTGACGAT